>NZ_AQPH01000076.1 GCF_000442515.1 Magnetospirillum fulvum MGU-K5
GAGCGGCGCACCTTGCCCATCAGCACCCGGCGCAGGTTGGCCCTGGACGAAGCGAAGCGTTCAAGATAATGCAACGCTGCATTCTCGATGTAGGATGCGGTGATCTGGGGCGGTATCCGCCCGGCCCTGCCGGTCATGGAGATGATCCTAACATGAGTGACGACCCGACGCGCGGCCTGCCGCCCTGTCCCCGCCGCTATGGCGCGGTCAACTGGCTGGGCACCTGGACCCTGTTCATGAAGGAGGTCCGCCGCTTCCTCAAGGTCCATTTCCAGACGATCACCGCTCCGGTGGTCACCACCTTGCTGTTTCTCGCCGTGTTCACCCTGGCGTTGGGGCCGGTGGCGGCCCGCGTCGGCGGGGTCGATTTCGCCGAGTTCCTTGCCCCCGGTCTGGTGATGATGGCGATGGTGCAAAATTCCTTCGCCAACACCTCGTCGTCGCTGATCATCGCCAAGGTTCAGGGCAACATCGTCGATATGCTGATGCCGCCTTTGACCGGGGCCGAGATGACCGTCGCGATCGCGGCGGGCGGCGTCGCCCGCGGCGTGCTGGTCGGTCTGGTCGTCGCCCTGGCTATGGCCCTGTTCGTGCCGATGCACATTCATTCGATCGGGCTGATCCTGTTTCACGCGGTGATGGGATCGCTGATGCTGTCGCTGCTCGGCATGATCGGCGGGATCTGGGCCGACAAGTTCGACCACATGGCGGCGGTGACCAATTTCGTCGTGACGCCGCTGTCGTTCCTGTCCGGCACGTTCTATTCGATCGAGCGGCTGCCCGAACATTTTCACGCCTTCGCGCTGGCTAATCCGTTTTTCTACATGATCGACGGTTTCCGCGCCGGATTCATCGGCCATTCCGACGGCTCGCTGACGGTGGGACTGGCCGTGGTGACGCTGACCGATCTGGTGCTGGGCCTGGTGACCTGGAAGATGCTTGCCAGCGGCTACAAGCTGCGCGGGTAAGAGGGAATGTGAAAAATCGACAGGACAGCGGCGCTGTCCTGGTCACAATGATTGACAGAACGCCTTTTCGCGCCGATAGTCTGCCGCTTTCCATGAGCGCGCCGGATATTCCGCTCTCGCAGCGGCCATACCGGCATTGCGGAAGGAGCGTTCCGGAGAGCTGCCATGGTTGCTGTCGTTCTGCCGACCTATGCGCGGGCCGATCTCGCCTTTGACCGGGGTGAAGGGGCCTATTTGTACGCCACTGATGGCCGTCGCTATCTCGACTTCGCTGCCGGAGTCGCGGTCAATGCGCTCGGACATTCTCATCCGCGCCTTGTCGCGGCGCTGACCGCCCAGGCGGGAAAGCTGTGGCACTGTTCGAACCTGTACCGCGTGCCGGGACAGGAACGAGTCGCCACCCGCCTGATCGAGGCGACCTTCGCCGACACCGTCTTCTTTTGCAATTCCGGCGCCGAGGCAATGGAATGCTGCATCAAGATGGCGCGGCGGTATCATCACGTCGGCGGCCATCCCGAACGTTATCGCATCATCTGCGCCGAGGGCGCTTTTCACGGCCGTACCCTGGCGACGATTGCCGCCGGTGGCCAGAAAAAGCACCTGGACGGCTTTGGCCCGGCGGTCGATGGCTTCGATCACGTTCCGTTTGGCAACCTCAATGCGCTCCGGGCCGCCATCACCGCCGAGACGGCGGCGATCCTGGTTGAGCCGGTGCAGGGCGAAGGCGGCATCGTTCCGGCCGAGCCCGATTATCTCCGCCGCCTGCGCGAGACCGCCGACGAGTTCGGCATCCTGTTGATGTTCGACGAAGTTCAGACCGGCATGGGCCGTTCGGGCAAGCTGTTCGCCCATGAAATATCGGGCATCACCCCCGACATCATGGGGATCGCCAAGGGCCTGGGCGGCGGCTTCCCGGTGGGCGCCTGTCTCGCCACCGAAGCGGCGGCGCGCGGCATGACCGCCGGCACCCACGGCTCGACCTTCGGCGGCAATCCGTTGGCGATGGCGGTGGCCGAAACGGTGCTGGACGTCGTGCTGGAACCGGGCTTCCTCGACGAAGTCGATCGGATTGCCGCCCTGCTGCGCCGCGAGGTCGAGGCGGTTGCCGCCCGCTTCCCCACCCTGATCGAGGATGTGCGCGGGTTGGGGCTGCTGCTGGGGATCAAACCCCGCATCCCCAATGGCGAGTTGATCGCCCGGTTGCGCGACAACGGCCTGCTGGCCGTCGGGGCCGGGAACAATGTGGTGCGCCTAGCGCCGCCACTGACTATCCGCGAGGCCGAAGTCGCTTTGGCGACCGAGATCCTCTCCCGCACTCTGAGCGAGCTGGTGGCCCCCTCATGACGTCCCAGACCAAGGCTGGCGGCCCTCGCCATTTTCTCGACCTCGACCGTTTCGAGTCCCAGACCCTGCGGCAGATGATCGATCTCGGCAAAGCCTACAAGGCCGGGCGGACCAATACCCGTCCGCTGGCCGGAAAGCTGCTGGCGATGATCTTCGAAAAGCCCTCGACCCGCACCCGCGTCTCGTTCGAGGCGGGGATGAAGCAATTGGGCGGCGACGTCATCGTGCTGACCCGGGGCGACACCCAGCTGGGGCGCGGCGAGACCGTCGCCGATACCGCCCGGGTACTGTCGCGCTTCGTCGATGCGATCATGATTCGCACCGACAGCCCGGACAAGCTCGACGATCTGGTCCGCTATGCCTCGGTGCCGGTGATTAACGGTCTGACCGACGAGTCCCATCCCTGTCAGGTGATGGCCGACGTGATGACCTATGAAGAGCATCGCGGCACCCTGGCCGGGAAGGTGGTGGCCTGGATCGGCGATGGCAACAACGTCGCCGCCAGTTGGATTCACGCCGCCGCCCAGTTCGGCGCGACGATCCGGCTGGCCTGTCCCGACTCGCTGATGCCGTCGGAGAAGGCGGTGGCGTGGGCGCGCGACCGTGGCGCCCGGGTCGAGCTGATGACCGATCCTGCCCAGGCGGTGGCGGGGGCCGATCTGGTCGTCACCGATACCTGGCTGTCGATGGGATGCCGCGACGATAACCGCTCGAAGATTCTCGCCCCCTATCAGGTCAACGAGGCGCTGATGGACCGCGCCGCGCCCGACGCCCTGTTCATGCATTGCCTGCCCGCCCATCGCGGCGAGGAAGTCACCGATGCGGTGATGGACGGTCCCCGTTCGGTGGTGTGGGACGAGGCCGAGAACCGCATGCATGTCCAGAAGGCGATCCTGACCTGGAGTCTGGCATGACCGGCGCGGCCGCCGCATCGACGGCGACCGCCGATCTGGTTTTACCATTCACGATCGAGGACGGTCTGGTGCGCGGTCGTCTGGTCCGGCTCGGACCGGCCCTCGACTCGATTCTCGACCCGCGCCACGATTACCCGCTGCCGGTCGCGACCCTGCTGGCCGAAATCTGTGCCCTGGCCACCGCGCTGGCGGCGATGCTGAAATATGATGGCGTCTTCACCCTTCAGGTCCAGGGCGACGGCCCGGTGCCGCTGGTGGTCGCCGACGTCACCAGCGAGGGACGGTTGCGGGCGATGGCCCGGTTTGACGCCGCCCGGCTCGCGACCGTCGCGGCCGAGGCTCCGGCGCTGGCCCTGCTGGGCAAAGGGCATCTCGCCTTCACCGTCGATCAGGGCGCGGGCACCGAACGCTATCAGGGCATCGTCGCGCTGGAAGGCGAGACCTTGGCCGATGCGGTCGGGACCTATTTCCGCCAGTCCGAACAGCTTGATACCGCCGTTTCCACTGCGGTTCGTCCGCCCGCCGACGGTTTGGGCTGGGCCGCCCAGGTCGTGATGATCCAGCGCCTGCCGCCCGGAACGGGCCGGGCCCCGATCCTGCTGGCCGAAGAGGCCGACGAAAGCTGGCGCCGCGCCGAAATCCTGCTCGGCAGCCTGACCGTCGCCGAATTGCGCGATCCGACCCTGATGCCCGAGCACCTGCTCTATCGGCTCTATCACGCCGAATCGCTGGTTCTGTTCGATCCGCGCCGTCTTGTCGCCGAATGCCGCTGCTCGCGCGAGCGGGTGGTCGCAACCCTGACCTCGTTGCCCGCCGCTGAAGTCCCGTCGCTGGCCGATGCCGACGGCAACATCACGGTGACCTGCGAATTCTGCCGGACCGATCACGTCGTTGCCCTGACCGAACTGACGCCCGCCGTCTCGCCTTGACGCGGGCGGGTCAGCCGCAGACAATGTCCTTCGGACGTCCTCCAGCCAAGGAACCCCTCGCGATGCGCGCAAGGCACCTTCGTCTGGCGGTGGCTTTTGCCGCCGCCCTGGCCGCCACCGCCTGCCAGAACGCTCCGCCGGTACAAAAGCTGCCGCCGATCACCTTCACCGACCGTCAGCCGTTCCGCCTTGACGTCGCCGAACTGGAAATCCTGTCGGATTACCAGCCGCCGGGACGGTTGCCCAACATCGAACATCTGATGCCGGTGTCGCCCGGCGCGGCGATCGAACGCTGGGCCCAGGACCGGCTGCGGCCGATGGGCCAGCGGGACAGCGGCTCGGCCCGGGTCGTGATCCGGGATGCCCGCGTCGTCGAAGTCCCGCTCCGAACCGATACCAGCCTGTCCGGCGCGTTCAAGAAAGAGCAGGAATTGCGCTACGACGCGACCCTTCAGGTCGCGGTCGAAATCCTCGACGCCCGCCACATGACCGTTGCCGACGTCGTCGCCACCGCCCAGCGGTCGCGCACCGTCCCCGAAGGTCTGACCGTCAACGAGCGTGAGCGGATTCAGTACGAGATCACCGACGGACTGGCCCGCGATATCGACCGGCAGATGGAACAATTGATCCGCAATTATCTCGGCCGCTGGCTGATCCGATAACGGACCCAACCGGCCCCGGCAAAGCGCCCTCCTCTCCCCTGGGAGAGGGGGGCTTTTTGTTATCCGGCGGCCAACGGGTCAAATCGAAGGTTGGCCGCTCTTCTCCCGTAATTCCTCGGCCTGGGACAGATCGACCGACACCAATTGCGATATCCCGCGCTCGGCCATCGTGACGCCGTACAGACGGTCCATCCGGGCCATCGTCATCCGGTGATGGGTGACGATCAGGAAGCGGGTGCGGGTGGTCGCGGCGATGCTGTCGACCAGGGTGCAGAAGCGATCGACATTGGCGTCATCGAGCGGGGCATCGACCTCGTCCAACACGCAGATCGGTGCCGGGTTGGTCATGAACACCGCGAACAGCAGAGCCAACGCGGTCAGGGCCTGTTCGCCCCCCGACAACAGCGACAATTGCTGCATCCGCTTGCCGGGCGGGCTGGCCATGATCTCCAGCCCGGCCTCAAGCGGATCGGCGGATTCGGTCAGGGCAAGATGAGCCCGCCCGCCGCCGAACAGCCGGGCGAATAATTGGCGGAAATCGCGATCGACCGCCTGGAACGAAGCCAGCAGCTTGTCGCGGGCCTCGCGGTTCAGTTCGCCGATGGCGTGGCGCAGCCGGGCGATCGCGGCGACGAGATCGTCCTTTTCCGCCTGCATTTCGGCGATCCGGGTCTCCAGTTCCGCCGCTTCCTGTTCGGCACACAGATTGACCGGCCCCATCTGATCGCGCTCGCGAGTCAGGCGGTCAAGGCGGCGTTGCAGATCGGGCGGATCGGGCCGTTCGTCTTCGACCGTCGCCGCCAGCTCGCGCAATTGTTCGGGCGTCACCTCCAGCCGCTCGGCGATCCGGGCGGCGACGGCGCGGCAGGCCTGATCGGCGGCGGAAACGGCGGCTTCGCGGCGGATCCGCTCCTCGCGGGCGGCGGCAACCGCCTGTTCGGCGGCTTTGGCCGCGCGGTCGGCCTCGGCCAAGGCCCGCTCTGCCGTCTCGACCCGGTCGGTCGCAGCCTGGGCGGCGGCGTCGGCGGCCTGGGCGCGGTCGAGCAGATCGGCACGGCGGCGGTCGAAACTGTCGGGCAGGCTGGCAAGGCGCTCGATCTCGAACAGCACCGTCTCGCGCCGTTCCTCCAATTCCTCGACATGTTGGCGGGCGGACTCGGCCCGGTTGCGCCACGAGAGCAGATCGGCCTCGACCGCGTCGCGGCGGCGGGCCCGGTCGGCAGCGTCACGGATCATCCGGTCCAGCCCGGCTTTGGCCTCGATCAACCCGGCCCGCAATTCGGCCAAGGTGGCGCGGAGACTCGCGATCTGGCCGCGTCCGTCGTCGGTTTCGGGAAAAGCGGCGGCGGCGGCGTGCGCCTCGGCCAGTTCGGCTTCGGCCTGGGCCAGATCGTCCTCGGCCGCCGCGCATTGCTCGGCCACCGCCTCCAGCCGGGTTTCGTGGGCGGCGGCACGCTGGGCGAGGCGTCCATGCGCGTCGCGGGCGCGGGCGGCCTCGGTTTCGGCCCGGCGCACCGCATCGCGGGCGGCGCGTTCGGTCTCGGCGGCGCGTTCGGCGGCCATGATCGCCGCCCCGGCCTCTTCCTCGGCGGTCTCAACCCCAAGATCGGCATCATCCAATTGGGCGTCGAGGTCGCGCAGCCGGTTGCGCTGGGCCAGACGCAGCGCCATCGGGCTGGGGGCACCCGCCCGCGCGGTATAGCCGTCCCACCGCCACAGATCGCCCTGGGGCGTCACCAGCCGTTGCCCCACCGCCAAGGCGTGGCGGCGGATTTCGCCCTCGGCCGCGTCCGCAACCACCGCGATCTGGGCCAGCCGCCGCGCCAGCACCGGCGGCGCGGTGACAAAGGCGGCGAGCGGACGGGTGCCGGGGGGCAGCGCCGGACCCGCCTCGGGCGGGCCGAGATCGTCCCAGCGCAGCGGGGCGGCCGGATCGGTGGGGGCGGCAAGATCCTCGCCCAGCCCCGCCGCCAGCGCCGGTTCGTACCCGGTCAGAGCGGCAACGTCATCGAGCAAGGGGCGAAACCCGGCCCCGCGCCCTTGGGCCAGCACCTGACGCAGCGCATCGGCCTCGGCATGGAGGCGGTCGCGGGCAGCAATCGCGGCGGCGTGGGCATCGCGGGCGCGGTCGCGAGCAGTCTGGGCCGCGCCCCGCTTGGCATCGGCGCGCTCGGCCAGCTCGCGGGCTTCGAATAAGAACTCCTCGGCCCCTTCCAGCTCCATTTCCAGCGCGGTGAGGTCGGCGCGGTCGATCGCCTCGGCTTCGATTTGCGCCCGCTGCGACAGTGCCAGGGCGGCGCGGTCGCGCAGACGGTCGCGACGGTTCTCGACCTCCTGCAACCGGCGCAACGCGGCAGCGCGCTCGGCATCGGCGGCGGCAACCTCTTCCATCCGTGCGGTCAGCGCCTGATCCGCCGTCGCGACCTCGGCGGCGGCGGCGATCACCTGCGCCTCGGCCTCCTGGCGGGCATCGTTTTCTCCGGCGGCATCCTCGGCCAGAGTGTCGCGTTCGCCCTCCAGCCGGGCCACCGCCTGAGCGGCATCGGCGGCGCGGGCATGTTCGCGTTGCAGGTCCGAGCCCACCTGGGCCAGCCGGGCGTCGAGATCGCGCCGCATCTCGGCCATCCGCCCCGCCTCAGCCTCCAATTGCTCGCGCTCGGTCAGCAGCGCCCGCACCTGCTGGCGGGCATCGTCCAGGGCGGTACGCAGCGGCGGCAGATCGGCGGCCAGGGCAACGGCACGGGCGGCAGCAGCGGCGGCGGCAACGGTCGCATCGGCAACGCCGGTTTCGATCTGGCGCAAGGCGACGCGGGCGGCATCGACCGAAGTCAGCGCTTCGAGCCAGCCGAGATAGAGCAGCCGGGCTTCGAGCGCCCGGATCTGTTCGGACAAGGTGCGATAGCGCGCCGCCTGCTTGGCCTGACGCTGGAGCGAACGCAATTGTTCGGCCAGGGTGGCGAGAACGTCGTCAAGCCGCTCCAGATTGGCTTCCGCCCCCTTCAGCCGCCCCTCGGCCTCGTGGCGGCGGGCATGGAGACCGGCGATCCCGGCGGCTTCTTCCAGCAGCAGGCGGCGGTCGGCGGGGCGGGCGTTGATCAGGGCACCGACCCGGCCCTGGCTGACCAGACCGGACGAGCGCGCCCCGGTGGCGGCATCGGAAAACAGCAATTGGACGTCGCGGGCGCGGGTCTCGCGGCTGTTGACCCGATAGGTCGAGCCATTGCCGCGCTCGATCCGGCGCGACACCTCGATCTCGTCCTGGTCGTATTGGGGCGGTCCGGTGCGGGCGGCATTGTCGAGGGTCACCCCGACCTCGGCGACATTGCGGGCGGGCCGCCCGGCGCTGCCGCCGAAGATCACGTCGTCCATCTCGCCGCCGCGCATCTGGCGGGCCGAGGTCTCCCCCATCACCCAGCGCAGCGCCTCGATCAGATTCGATTTGCCGCAGCCGTTGGGGCCGACGATGCCAGTCATTCCCGGCTCGATCCGCAATTCGGCGGGATCGACGAACGACTTGAACCCCGAAAGGCGCAGCCGGGAAAACTGGAGCACCGCCGCCCCCTTAAGCGGGCTTTACTTCGATGCGGCCTTCAAGGCCTTGTCGAGCTCCTCGAATGGCCGGGCCCCGGGCAGGACCTTGCCATCAACGATAAAGGCGGGAGTCCCGTCAATGCCGCGCTTCTCGAACGCATCGCGGGCACGGGCTTCAAGGGCGTTGGCGAGGTCCTGGCGGCGCAGGCATTCGTCAACCTTGTCTTCGCCCAGTCCGGCCAGCTTCGACAGCTTCTTCAGTTCGGCCAGCGGATTGGCCGAAGCCATCCAGCGTTCCTGCTGATCCATGATCAGACCCAGCAGCCCGAAATAGCGATCCGGTCCGGCGCAATGCGGAATCATCGACGCGCCCAGCGACAAAGCGTGCGGCCCGGTCGGATAATCGCGGAAGATCAGCTTGGCGCGGCCGGTATCGATCCATTCCGCCTTCAAGCGGGGCAACACGGTCTTGTGGAAATTGGCGCAATGGCCGCAGGTGGTCGAGGCATATTCGATGATCGTCAGCGGCGCGTCGGGCCGCCCCAGCACCTGATCGGTCGGATAGGTCTCTTCGGCGGCCCAGGCCGCCGGAACAGCGGACAGCACGACGATAGCAGCGGCGGCGAACAGGCGGGCAAGCGTCTTCACCGGAAATCTCCCTACGAATAATGGTTCGAGCGAATAGTAGGGCGGTTGCCCCGTGAATGGAACGATCCTTAACGGTGCAGGGTGTCGTCTCCGCCGCTGTCGGGCAGATCGACGATGAAGCGCGCCCCGCCGCCGTCGCGGTTTTCGGCGCGGATGCTACCATTATGCGCCTCGACGATCTGGCGTGAAATCGACAGGCCCAGCCCGGAATGGGTGCCGAATTTCTCGCCCTCGGGCCGCTCGGAATAAAAGCGGTCAAAGATCGCTTCCAGCTTGTTGTCGGGAATGCCGGGACCATCGTCTTCGACGACGATACGGACCCGTCCACCGCCGCGTTCGGCGGTCAGGCGGATCGAACCGCCCGGCGGACTGAACGACATCGCGTTGGCGATCAGGTTGCGCAACACCTGGACCAGCCGGGATTCGATCCCGTTGACGATCAGCGGATCACCCGCGGGGCGGTCAAGGATGAAGCTCGGCCCGGTCTCGCCCCCGGTGACCCGATAGACGTCGGCCAGGGCGTCGAGCATCGCCGCCACCGCGACCGGAGCGCTTTCGGCCCGCGACAATTCAGCGTCGATCCGCGAGGCGTCGGAGATATCGCTGATCAGCCGGTCCAGCCGTCCGACATCGTCCAGCACAATCGCCATCAGGCGGCGGCGTTGGTCGGGATTGTCGATCCGGGCCGCCGTCTCGACCGCCGACCGGAGCGAGGTCAGCGGATTCTTGATCTCGTGGGCGACGTCGGCGGCAAACGCCTCGATCGCATCCATCCGCCGCCACAGCGCCTCGGTCATCTCTTTCAGCGCCAGCGACAATTCGCCGATCTCGTCGCCGCGCCGCGACAGATCGGGGATCAGCAAGGCGCGGCCCTGGCCGTGGCGGACCCGTTCCGCCGCCAGCGCCAGCCGCCGGATCGGCCGGGCGATCGTGCCCGCCATGTAAAGCGACAAGGCGATGGTCAGGCCGAGGGCAACGGCGAACACCTGGAAAATCGCCAGGCGGACCTGGAACAAAGCGCGGGTGACGTTGGTGCCGTCGGCGGTGATCAGCACCGCGCCGCCCACCTGCTTGTACCGCTGGACCGGAACCGCGACCGACAGGACCAGACCGCCGCCCGGGCGGGTGCGGACCTGGGCACCGCTGCGGCCGTCCAACGCGGTAGCGACTTCGGCAAAATCGCTGGCCCGGGCGCGGGGACGGTCGCGGTAAAGCTGCAAAGCGCGGTCGAAGCGCAGCCAGTGCGCCGTGCGCTCCCACCATTGGCGAACGTCGTCGGACCAGCTCGGCTCACGCGGCGGCGGCAACATCTCGACATGGACGACGCCGTTGGCCCCCAGGCGAAAGCGCGAATCCGCGACTAGTTCACCGTCGGAACCGAACAGCCGAACCCGAAGCTTGGCCGGTTCGGCGAGACGGCGCACCATCTGGCGGGCGGTGTCGGCGTTGAATTCCAGCCCTTCGATCTCGCCTTCGACCAGCGCGCCTTCGCCGACGGCAGCGGCGACCATCTCGGCCTGGGTCGCCAGTCCTTCCAGTTCCGAGCGGATCAATCCCTGCTTGTAGCGGTCGAGATAGAGCAGACCACCGACCAGCACCACCGGCGCCAGCAGATTGACCGCGAGAATCCGCCGCGTCAGCGGCGAGGCGAGCAGACGCCAGCGCGGCCAGCGGCGGCGGGCCTCGACCGGCGCGATCGCAACAACCGGAGCCTCGCCCCCGGCCGCCTCACTCTTCACGATAGCGGTACCCGACGCCGTACAGGGTCTCGATCTGGGAGAAATCGTCATCGACCTCGCGGAACTTCTTGCGCAGCCGCTTGATGTGGCTGTCGATGGTGCGGTCATCGACATAGATCGATTCGCCATAGGCGGAATCGATCAATTGGTCACGGCTTTTGACATGGCCGGGACGGATCGCCAACGATTTCAGCAGCAGGAATTCGGTGACGGTAAGATCGACCCCGACCCCGTTCCAGGTGCAGACATGGCGGGCGGGATCAAGCACCAGCGACCCCCGCGTGATCACTTCGCCCGGCGGCTCGTCGGGTCCGGCGGCGTTGGCCTCGAGACGGCGGATCAGGGCGCGAATCCGCTCGATCAGCAGCTTCTGCGAGAACGGCTTCTTGATGTAATCGTCGGCCCCCATCCTGAGGCCGAGTAATTCGTCGATTTCGTCATCCTTCGAGGTCAGGAAGATCACCGGGATCGAGGATTGCCGCCGCAACCGCTGCAACAATTCCATCCCGTCCATCCGCGGCATCTTGATGTCGAGCAGGGCCAGATCGGGCGGCTGAGCGGTCAGGCCGCGCAACGCCTCGGCACCGTCGGTATAGGTCCGCACCTTGAACCCCTCGGCTTCAAGGGCCATCGAGACCGAGGTCAAGATGTTGCGGTCGTCATCGACCATCGCGATGGTATGGGTCAAAAGGGGTACCTCCGTCGGACGTTCGGCTACCAGGATAGCAGGACGATACGGGTTTGCATCGGGATCGTGGCGAAATTATAGTGATCGATGATGGTTCCTTGCCGGTCACGATCCCGGCTGGGTGAAAATGGGAACACGGTACGGCCCCGATCCGGGCCCAAAGCCGGGACTGCCCCCGCAACTGTAGGCGGAGAGGGTCCGACCCCACAGGCCACTGGCCCCCGTTGCGTGGGCTGGGAAGGCAGGGTCGAACCCGACGACCCGCAAGTCAGGAGACCTGCCATCACGAGAGTCGTCGCGAGCCTGCCGGACGGGGTGTGCCGGAAGGTTTGACATCAGGACCCGTTTCGCGACGACACGCGATCTCTCGACGAACGGAGTCTGTCTGTTATGCATATTATGGAAGGGTTCTTACCTGCGGCCCACGCCGTGGCCTGGGGCTGCGTCGCCGTCCCCTTTGTCGCGGCGGGCGCATGGAAGCTGAAAAAGATCGTGATCGAACGCCCCGAGGCGCGGCTGCAACTGGCCGCCGCCGGGGGATTCGCCTTCGTTCTGTCGGCCCTGAAGCTGCCCAGCGTCACCGGGTCCTGCTCGCACCCCACCGGCACCGGCCTGGGCGCGGTGTTGTTCGGCCCCTCGGTGATGGCGCTGCTCGGCTCGATCGTGTTGCTGTTCCAGGCCCTGTTGCTGGCCCATGGCGGGCTGACCACGCTGGGCGCCAACATCGTCTCGATGGCGGTGGTCGGGCCCTGGGTCGCCTATGGTTTGTGGCGCGCCTCGACCGCGCTGAAGCTGCCCCATGCGGTCGGAATCGCGCTGGCCGCGACGCTGGGCGATCTCGCCACCTATATCGTTACCTCGGCCCAATTGGCCCTGGCCTTCCCTGACCCGGTTTCGGGCTTCGGCGGTGCGTTCGCCAAATTCGCCGGTATCTTCGCCCTGACTCAGGTGCCGCTGGCGATTGCCGAAGGTCTGGTCACCGTCGTGGTGATCAATGCGCTGGTCGGACGTGGTTTCCTCAAGACCGAAGGGGTGAAGGCATGAGCGCCCGTCTCAATTACGCGTTGCTGGGTCTGGCCGCGCTGATCGTCATCGCGCCGCTGGCCCTGACCCCCGACGCCCAATTCGGCGGCACCGACGATGCCGCCCGCGATGCCGTCGCCGCCGCCAATCCGTCCTATGTCCCCTGGGCCGAACCGCTTTGGGAGCCGCCGGGCAAGGAAGTCGAAAGCCTGTTGTTCGCGCTTCAGGCGGCGATTGGGGCCGGTCTGGTCGGCTATGCCATCGGACGTCGCCACGGTCGCGGCGAGCGGTGAGCCTCGCCATCGACCGGCTGGCCCAATCCAGCCGGTGGCGGCGGCGCTCGACGACGGAAAAAGCGGTGTTGGCGCTGGGCCTGTTGGCCCTGGCGCTGGCGTTACCCCCCTGGCCGGGAGCGGTTCTGGTACTGCTTGTTAGCTGGACCGCCGCCCTGGCCGGAGCCCGGATCGGCTGGCGCGACTGGCTTAGGCTGGTCGCGGCACCGCTGGGCTTTGCCCTGACCGGGGCGGCGGCGCTGGCGGTCGAGATCAGCCCGGACGGGCTGGCTCTCGCCCGCGACGGCGGCGCGGCCGCGCTTTCCGTGATCCTGCGCGCGGCAGCGGCGTTGTCCTGTCTGCTGCTGCTCGCCGTCACCACCCCGGCCCCCGATCTGGTGCGGGGGGCTCGCCGCCTGGGTCTGTCGCCCGAAATCGCCGAGATGGCGTTGCTGATCTGGCGGTTTCTGTTCCTGCTGCTGGATTCCGCGATCGCGATCCGCCATGCCCAGGAGGCACGGCTGGGCTGGCACGGCTTTCGCCGCTCGATCCGCTCGCTTGGGCTGCTGGTGGCGCTGCTGCTGCCCCGCGCGCTTGATCGGGCGAGACGGCTGGAACACGGGCTGGCGGCACGCGGGTTCGACGGCTCGTTGCCGATGCTGTCGCCCCGCCAGCCGCTCTCCATCCATTTTATCGCCGTCGCGCTGGGACTTCAGGCGGCGGTGCTGGGGATTGCGTTATGGTGGATTTAAGTCTGGAAGCCTGGGGGCTGGTGTTTTCCTGGCCCGGCGGGGGGCGGGCGCTCGACGGCCTCGATCTCGCGGTTCGGCGCGGGCGACGGCTGGCGGTGCTCGGCCCCAACGGCGCAGGGAAGAGTACCCTGCTGCTCCATCTCAACGGCACGCTGCGGCCCGAGGCGGGCGAGGTCCGGGTCGATGGCGCCGCCCCCGGCTATGGTCGCGCCGCCCTGGCCGGATGGCGCAAGCGGGTCGGGCTGGTGATGCAGGACCCCGACGATCAAGTGTTTGCCGCCACCGTCGCCGAGGATGTCTCGTTCGGGCCGCTCAATCTCGGCCTGTCCGAGGCCGAGGCGGCAGCGCGGGTGACCGAAGCGTTGGAGGCGCTGGGCATCGCCGATCTGGCCGAGCGCGCCACCCACCAATTATCGTTCGGGCAGAGAAAGCGGGTGGCGATCGCCGGAGCGGTGGCGATGCGGCCCGAGGTTCTGTTGCTCGACGAGCCGCTGGCCGGGCTGGATCATCGCGGCGGGATGCTGCTGCAAGGGGTGCTGGCCCAGTTGGCCGAAGCGGGAACCACCCTGGTGTTGACCACCCACGACGTCGATCTGGCCTATGCCTTCGCCGACGAGGTGGCGCTGTTCGCCAACGGCCGGACGCTGCGCCAGGGCAACGCCGCCGCCGTACTGGGCGACCGCGCCCTGATGGAGGCGGCCGGGCTGGAGACGCCGTTGCTGCTGGAACTGGGAGTCCGCGACCGCGCCGAGGCGCTGGCCCGGTTCGGGCGGCGATGAGCCTGATCGGGCCGGTGCGGCAGGGTCTGCGCGTCCTCCTCGACGCGATCCTGCCGCCGGTCTGTCTGCGCTGCCAGAGTCCGGTAGCCGATCCCGGCACGCTGTGTCCGGACTGCTGGTCGAAAATCGCTTTTGTCTCGGCCCCGCTCTGCGCGGTGTGCGGGCGGCCGTTCGAGATCGATCCGGGGGCACAGATGGTCTGCCCCGTCTGTCTTGCCACGCCGCCTCGTTATGGCCGCGCCCGCGCCGTGCTGCGCTATGACGACGAGACGAAGCCGCTGATCCTGCGCTTCAAGCATGGCGACCGGCTGGAAGGGGCTCCGGCCTTCGCCCGCTGGCTCGCCCGCGCCGGGGCCGACCTGCTGGCCGACGCCGATTTGATCGCTCCGGTGCCGCTGCATCGCTGGCGGCTGGCGGCGCGGCGCTATAATCAGGCGGCGGTGCTGGCCCAGGCGCTGGCCCCGCTGGCGGGACTCGAGTCCGTGCCCGATCTGCTGGTCCGCCGCCGTCACTCGCCGTCACAGGGACATCTTGGCCCCGATGCCCGCCGCCGCAACGTCGCCGGGGCGTTCGCGCTGCCGCCCCGCAGCCTTGCCCGGGTCGCAGGCCGCCGGATCGTGCTGATCGACGACGTGATGACCACCGGAGCCACCGTTAACGAATGCGCCCGTATCCTGCTGCGGGACGGAGCCGCTGCGGTCGATGTGCTGACACTCGGCCGCGTCGTGCGTTAAATGTATATCCCCCTTGCCGGGCGTGCCCTCCGGGCACTTGGCCGCGGCCGCAATGGCCGCAAGCGCATCGTGCGTCAGGCATGACGTACGATGCGCCAAAGGACTCTGGTCAAATCGGCCTGCCGACCTCATATATCGATCAATTCACTCTTAGCGGCCCCCTTCCGGGGGAACGAGGATCATGACCCAGATCGATATCTACACCACCAAAGTCTGCCCCTATTGCGTCCGCGCCAAGCAGCTGTTCAAGCGCAAGGGCCTCGCTTTCACCGAGATCGACGTCAGCAACGACGAAGCCTTGCGCAACGCGATGGTCGAGCGCGCCGGAGGCCGCCGCACCGTGCCGCAGATCTTCATTGACGGCCACCATGTCGGCGGCTGCGACGACCTTTACGCGCTTGAGAGCGCGGGCAAACTCGACCCGCTGCTGGCGGGCGCGGCGGAATAACACCGGCCAATTTATTGGCCGGTTGGTGAGATTTGGGGCGGCCCGCCCCAAACCCTGGCCGGGAGGCCCCGCCTCCCGGACCCTCCCTTTTCTCTC
>NZ_AQPH01000077.1 GCF_000442515.1 Magnetospirillum fulvum MGU-K5
GACCTTGTCCGGCGTCAACGCCTGATCCTTCCAGCGCTGGATCGCCCCCATCAGCGCTTGGGGCGGGGTGGTCTTGGGGTCGATCCGCTCGTCCTCCATCACCCGCTTCAGCAAACGAAGCTGATCGTCGGAATCGAGGATGGTGAAGTCCGGCATCAGCCCGACCGCCTCTGGATGACGGCGTAAAATCTTCAGGCACAGCGAGTGAAAGGTGCCCAGCCACAGATCGTTGGCGGCCGGACCGACCAGAGCGGCGACGCGCTCGCGCATTTCGCGGGCGGCGCGGTTGGTGAAGGTCACCGCCAGGCATTGCCAGGGCTGGGCCCGGCGCGAGGCCAGCAATTGCGCCAGCCGCGCCGTCAGCACCTTGGTCTTGCCGGTTCCCGCCCCGGACAGGACCAGCAGCGGACCGTCCAGACTGGTCACCGCCGCCAGTTGCTCGGGATTGAGGCCAGCCAGCCAGGGCGCGTCGGGCGGCACCGGCACCGGACCGGCGACAGCGGGGGCGGACGGCGGGGCCAGGGCCGCGTCGTCATCAAGGGCAAAGGGATCGGTCATGCGGCCGAATATTGGCCGAACCGGGCTCTGGCCGAAAGCACGAAATCATCTAGGTCCTGTCCCCATAAACGTCACGGTCGCGACGCGAGGAATTTTGGCGGCCGGGCAGGCGATTGACCCGCCGTGGACCCGTCGTCCACAAGGGGCAAGCAACGAACCCGGCCGTCAAAAGGCCCGCGTCCCTTCGGGCTGCGGCAAAAACGACGCACTGGGGCGTCGAAACGCTTGTCCATAGCACCACTATGCCCATCGCGTTTCTCCTGCCATTGCGCCATTTTTTCCAGCAGCGCGGCGCGCGAGGTTTATGAGGACAGGACCTGGGGCCGGCGGCCGCGAAAATCCGTGGCGGGACGCGGGCGGGAGGGGTATGGTTCGCGGAACCGGAACGGCAGACCGCTCCCGAACGCATGCATTTGCCAGATGCGTTGGAGACCTGTATGGTCCGCCGCCAGTGATATTTCCAGCTCGCGAAAGCACACGGGGAACTCAAATGCGCGTCTATTATGACCGGGATGCCGACGTCAATCTGATCAAGGGCAAGAAGGTTGTTGTCATCGGCTATGGCAGCCAGGGCCACGCCCACGCCCTCAATCTGCGCGATTCCGGCGTCAAGGAAGTGGCCGTGGCGCTGCGCGCCGGTTCGTCTTCGATTAAGAAGGCCGAGGCCGAGGGCCTGAAGGTTCTCACTCCGGCCGAAGCCGCCGCCTGGGGCGACGTGGTGATGATCCTCACCCCCGACGAGCTTCAGGCCGAGCTGTACTACGCCGACCTCGCCCCCAACCTGAAGCAGGGTGCGGCGCTGGTTTTCGCTCACGGCCTCAACATCCATTTCAAGCTGATCGAGGCGCGCGCCGACCTCGACGTGTTCATGGTCGCCCCCAAGGGCCCCGGCCACACCGTGCGCGGCGAATACCTGAAGGGCGGCGGCGTCCCCTGTCTGGTCGCGGTGGCGCAGAACTCGACCGGCAATGCCCTTGAACTGGCGCTGTCCTATGCCTCCGCCATCGGCGGCGGCCGGTCCGGCATCATCGAAACCACCTTCCGCGAGGAATGCGAAACCGACCTGTTCGGCGAGCAGGTGGTGCTGTGCGGCGGCCTGACCAAGCTGATCCAGTACGGGTTCGAGACCCTGGTCGAAGCCGGTTACGCGCCGGAAATGGCCTATTTCGAGTGCCTGCACGAAGTGAAGCTGATCGTCGACCTGATCTATGAAGGCGGCATCGCCAACATGCGCTACTCGATCAGCAACACCGCCGAATACGGCGATTACGTCACCGGCCCGCGCATCATCACCCAAGAGACCAAGGCCGAGATGAAGCGCGCCCTCGAGGACATCCAGTCCGGCCGCTTCGTCCGCGATTGGATGCTGGAATGCAAGGCCGGTCAGCCGAGCTTCAAGGCGACCCGTCGCATCCAATCCGAGCATCAGATCGAGGCGGTCGGCGAAAAGCTGCGCGCGATGATGCCCTGGATCGCCAAGAACAAGCTGGTCGACAAGTCGAAGAACTAGTCTCTTCGACCGGTCCGATTGGATCTGGTTCGGAAAAGCCCCGGCGGGACACCGCCGGGGCTTTTTTGGTTGTATGAGCCCAATTCGGATTGAATTAATACGGGATTGGGCCGTAGAGTTTTATCGACACGGAGAAACGTTCCGCAAGGGGTGAGGCGTCCCTCCCCCTATTGAATCGGTCGCCGTTGAGGGCCACTCTGACTCGAAGGTGTTCTTTTCGATGTTGGCATTGATGCAAGCCCCAACGCCCCCCAAAGATCGAGCGAAGAAATCGGGACCGTCCGGGTTGCCGACGCTTGATGACGTTTCCTCGCCCGATTTCGCGCGCAAGCTGACCGAAGGATTCCATCAGGCCGTCGCCACTGCCGTTGACCGGCAGCACGCCGCCGGAATCGAGGTCTATCATCTGGTTGATGACGTCGTTGAAATCGTTCCCCCGCCCAGGGCCGCGCGCAAGACCCGCTAATCGATGCAACCTTGGCTCTGGATCATCGCGGGCCATAACGGCGCGGGGAAAAGCACATTGCAACCCGTCCTGGCCACGATGCTCGGGGAGGCGTGCCGCTTTCTTAACCCCGACGATGTGACCCGCGCCCTTCTGGGCGGGACATTCGATGTCGATAACAAGACGCGGATGCAGGCCAACCTTGAGGCCGCGCAATGGGTTGACCGCACAGTCGACCGCTTGATCGACGATGGAAAATCCGTCGCGGTCGAAACCGTCCTGTCCACCGACAAGTTCCGGCGGCGAGTGCTGGCCGCCAAAAAGGCCGGACTGGCGTTTGGCTTTGTCTACATCGCCCTATCGTCGGCCGATCTGGCGGTCAGGCGCGTCGAGACGCGGGTCAAGGAGGGAGGCCACGGCGTCGATCCCAACAAAATCCGCAGCCGCCGCCTCACCTCGCTCGACCAAATGCCCTGGTTCGCCGAACAGGCGGATGTCGCCTTCTTTTTCTGTGGCGATACGCTGGAACCGGTATTAATCGCGACCAAGACCCCCGAGCATGGCATCGAAATCCTCGATGCGCTCTCGCTGCCGGATGTCACCGACCGTCTCGCCGCGCTTTAGCCACCACCGTCCCCCCATCCGTGATCTCGATCATAGATTCGCCATGGTTCGGGCGTCAGATTGGTTTCGGTCCCCTCCAGATATGAAGAGGCCCCCCATGAGACCAATAGCCATTGTCCTTGCCATGTCCCTGATCCTGATCGGCGCCACCGGGTGTTCCGACATGAAGCGGTGGGAACAGCGCGCTTTGTCCGGCGGTGCCATCGGTGCCGCAGCGGGTGGCGGCATCGCCTATGTCGCCGGTGGGCCGGTGCTGGGTGCCGCCCTGCTGGGTGGCGCGGCGGGTGCCGCGATCGGCGGCCTGACCACCGACAACGCCCCGCACCGCAAATAAGCCTTCGCCTTCCCTTCTCCTGCGTTTCGTCGGATCATCCAGAACCGCTTAACGCAGGAGACGAAGAATGGCGACGCGACGCACCGTGCTGCTGGGAACATTCTCCACCATGCTGACCGCCCTGGGCAGTTCCCCGGCACGGGCGGCGGCACCGGCATCGGTTCGGATCGTCGCCTTGGGCGATTCGCTGACGGCAGGTTATGGTCTTCCCGCCGACGCCGCCTTTCCGGTGCGGCTGGAGCGCGCCTTGCGGGCCGAGGGCCGCGCGGTCCAGATCATCAATGCCGGGGTTTCGGGCGATACCACCGCCGGAGGTCTGGCCCGGCTGGACTGGGCGCTGGCGGAAAAACCCGATCTGGTGATCCTCGAACTGGGTGCCAATGACGGGCTGCGCGGGATCGACCCCAAACTGACCGAGGCCAATCTCGACCAGATTCTGACCCGGCTGGGCAAAGCCGGGATCGGGGTGTTGCTGGCCGGAATGCTGGCCCCGCCCAATTACGGCAAAGCCTTTGAATCCTCGTTCAACGCCCTGTTCCCCCGCCTCGCCAAGGCCCACGATGCGGTGTTCTATCCGTTCTATCTCGATGGCGTCGCGGGTCATCCCGAACTGAACCAGCCCGAGGGCTGCACCCCACGCCGCCGGGATCGACGAGATCGTCACCCGGATCTTGCCCTCGGTCCGCACCCTGCTCGACCGCCACGCCGCGCGGGCGGCAACGCGGCATCCGTGATCCGGCTGTTCGTCGGCCTTGATCTGCCGCCCGATCTGGCCGAACGTCTGACGGCGGAAAGTTGCGGAGTGCCCGGAGCGCGCTGGATCGAGCCCCGTAACCTGCACCTGACGCTGCGCTTTGCGGGCGAGATCGACGAAACCAGCGCCGAGGATTTCCACGACGCGCTCGGCCGGATCGAGCAGGCTCCGTTCAGCCTGACCCTGGCCGGGCTGGGACTGTTCGGCAGCCGCAAGCGGGCTCACGCGCTGTGGCGGGGGGTCGAGCGGTCGGAGGCGCTGGAAGTGCTGGCGCGGCTGGTCGAGGCGGCGGCTATCCACGCCGGATTGCCGCCCGAACCGCGCCGCTTTGTCCCGCACATCACCCTGGCCCGGCTCTCGGCGGAGGCAACGCCCGATCGGGTACAACGTTGGCTGGAGACGGTGCCGCCCCCCGAGACTTTGGCGGTAGATCGGTTCACACTGTTCCAAAGCCGGTTGGGACAAAGGGGTTCCGAATACGACCGGCTGACCACATATGCGCTGGGAACAGGCAATGCCGTACGGGGCGGCTTGTCGGACGCCGATGCCTTCGGTTAAAGTCCCCCGCCTCATCGCCCGGAGGAAACATGTCCGATCGTATCCTGATTGTCGATTTTGGCTCGCAGGTCACGCAGCTAATTGCTCGCCGCGTCCGCGAAGCCGGAGTCTATTGCGAGATTCACCCGTTCAACCGGGTGACAGCGGACTCGATCCGGGCTTTCGCGCCCAAGGGCGTGATCCTGTCGGGCGGCCCCGCCTCGGTGGCCGAGACCGGATCGCCCCGCGCCCCCGATGAATTGTTCACGATGGGCCTGCCGGTGCTGGGGATCTGTTACGGCCAGCAGACGATGTGCGCCCAGTTGGGCGGCACCGTTGAATCCGGTCATCACCGTGAGTTCGGCCGCGCCATCGTCACCCAGATCGCGCCCTGCGCTCTGTTCGACGGCATTTCCTCGGCCAACGCCCAGTTCCCGGTGTGGATGAGCCACGGTGACCGCGTCACCGTGCTGCCGCCCAGCTTCCGCGTCGTCGCCGCGTCGGAAGGCGCGCCGTTCGCCGCGATCGCCGACGATCACCACCATTTCTATGGCGTCCAGTTCCACCCCGAAGTGGTCCACACCCCGAACGGACGTGAATTGCTGTCGAACTTCGTCCATCGCATCTGCGGCTGCGCGGGCGATTGGACGATGAAAGCCTTCCGCGCCCAGGAGATCGAGAAGGTCCGCGCCCAGGTCGGCAGCGGTCGGGTGATCTGCGGCCTGTCGGGCGGGGTCGATTCCTCGGTGGTGGCGGCGCTGCTGAACGAAGCGATCGGCGATCAGCTCACCTGCGTCTTTGTCGATACCGGCTTCATGCGGGCGGGCGAGTCCGAGCAGGTGGTCAAGGTGTTCCGCGACCGCTTCAACATCCGCCTGGTGCACAAGGACGCCTCGGACCTGTTCCTCGCCAAGCTGGCGGGCGAAACCGACCCCGAGAAGAAGCGCAAGATCATCGGCGCCACCTTCATCGACGTGTTCGAGGAAGAAGCCCGCGCCATCGGCGGCGCCGACTTCCTGGCCCAGGGCACGCTGTACCCCGACGTGATCGAATCGGTCAGCTTCACCGGCGGCCCGTCGGTGACGAT
The DNA here is from genome assembly GCF_000442515.1 of Magnetospirillum fulvum MGU-K5. Classification (GTDB taxonomy): domain Bacteria; phylum Pseudomonadota; class Alphaproteobacteria; order Rhodospirillales; family Magnetospirillaceae; genus Phaeospirillum; species Phaeospirillum fulvum_B. The sequence goes on from NZ_AQPH01000077.1 coordinate 5,850, forward strand.
CAAAAGCCACCACAATGTCGGCGGCCTGCCCGACCGGATGAACATGAAGCTGGTCGAGCCGCTGCGCGAGCTGTTCAAGGACGAAGTCCGCGCGCTTGGCCGCGAACTCGGCCTGCCCGACGACATGGTCGGCCGCCATCCCTTCCCCGGCCCCGGCCTCGCCATCCGCATTCCCGGCCAGGAACTGACCCGCGAACGGCTCGACATCCTGCGTCAGGCCGACACGATCTATCTCGACGAAATCCGTAAGGCCGGATTGTACGACGTGATCTGGCAGGCGTTCTGCGTCCTGCTCCCGGTCCGCACCGTTGGCGTGATGGGAGACTCGCGGTCCTACGATTACGCCTGCGCGCTCCGCGCCGTCACCTCGACCGACGGCATGACCGCCGATTTCTATCCGTTCGACATGGCCTTCCTCGGCCGCGTCGCGAACCGGATCATCAACGAGGTCAAGGGCATCAACCGCGTTACCTACGACGTGACCAGCAAGCCGCCGGGGACGATCGAGTGGGAGTGAGAAAACAAGGGGTTGGCTGAAAGGTCAGCCCCTTTTTTCTTTGTCCGGGGCGTGCGTCCCAATCCGCCGGTTGACTCCGATAGTGTTTCGATATATCGATATTTTCGTTATATCGAAACACTATCGGAGAGACGCCCATGCGTCATCATCATCACCATCATTGTCCCGAAGGGAGCGCTCCTCACGGTGGCTCCCCTCTTCGCCACCGCCGCGGGCGTTTCGGGCGGTGGGGCCACGCTCCGCAGGACGGCGCGATCGAACCCGCCATCGAGGCTGTAGCCACCCTCGAAGCCGAGGCAACGCCAAGCCCCGACGATCTGGCGGTGCGGCTGTTCACCTGTGTCGGCAAGGGCTGCGCCCATGGCGCGGAGGGAAAGGCGCTGCTGGCAGCCTTGAACGAAGCCGTCGCCGCCCACCCCACCCCCGGCGTGCGGATCGACGTGAGGGCCTGCGGCTGCCTTGACGTGTGCGAGCAGGGACCGGTGGTGGTGGCCTATCAGGGCAATGCCGCCAAAGCCGCCCGGCCACCGAAGGGAGCCCTGGCGGGCCTGCTCAACCGGCCGGTGGATCGGTTCGGGCAGGTGTCACCCGCCGACGCCGGGCGTATCGTGGAAACGGTTCTGCACAAGACCAGGAGGTCGTAACATGATGCCAACATTTGTTCATCGTCTCTGGGACCACCACCACCGTCATGCACGTGGGCCGTTTGGACACGACGAGAGCCACCGGCGGGGTGGCGGCGGTCGCCTGGGGCGGATGTTCGCCCATGGCGATTTGCATCTGGTGATCCTGCATTTGATCGCCGAAAAGCCCCGGCACGGCTACGAGATCATCAAAGCGATTGAGGATCGGGTGGCCGGAGCTTACAGCCCGAGTCCTGGAACGATCTATCCGGCGCTCACCCTGCTGGAGGAACAAGGCTACGTCGCCCAGCCGGACCCGACCCATAGCGGGAAGAAGCTCTATGCCCTGACCGACGAGGGGCAACGCTATCTGGAGCTGAACCAGACCGCGTTAAACGCCCTCCTCATCCGGATGGATTTAGCGCGGCGGGAGAACCAGCACACCATCTCGCCCCAGATCCTCCGGGCGATGGAAAATTTGAAGATGGCCTTGCGCCTGAAGGGCGATGGCACGCCGATCAGTAACGAACAGCTCGCCCGTATCGTCGAGGTGCTTGACGAGGCCACCCGCAAGATCGAACAGAGCTGACGGAGCCGGACGGATCGGGCACCCGAGGCTTGACGCGAAAGCGGTCTGCTTCCTAGAGTATCGGCGCTCTGGCGGAGCTGAACGGTGCAGACCGGAAAACTACTTGCCCCGAAAGCGAGACGGGATCTCGCGGGGGGAAGTCCAATGCCCGATCGCCAAATCCACACATCAATCGCCTTGCCGCTGGTGGACGCCTACGATCGCTGGTCCGCCTTCTATGACCGATACGACAATCCGATGGTGTTCGGTGCCCGACAAATCGTGCAAGGGCTCGCCCCTTCCGTCGCCGGGCAGGCGGTGGTCGAGTTCGGTTGCGGCACCGGGCGCAATCTCGAATGCCTGCGGCTGGCGGGAGCCAGGAGCGTTGCGGGCTGCGACATCTCCGCCGGAATGTTGGCTCAGGCGCGCCAGCGCGACCCGGCGTTGCGGCTGTTCCAGCAGGACATGGCGCAGCCCATTCCCCTTGAGGACGGCTCGACAGATCTCGTCCTGATCGCACTGGCACTGGAACATGTCGCGGACCTGACGCCCCCCTTGCGGGCGGCGAAGCGGCTGTTGTCCAGCCGTGGCAGGATCGTACTGATCGAAATTCACCCCTTCCTGGCGCTGTCGAATGTCGCGGCGCATTTTCGCGACGGAGCAACGATTGTCACGATGCCGACTGTTGCGCACGATTTTTCCGATTTTCTGAATGCGGCGGAAACATCCGGGCTCCGCGTTGCAAAATGCCGGGAATGGCGACCGCGCGATTTCGAGGGTCCGCTTCCCGAGAAAGTGCTGAAGCGCGGACCTGACATCCCCCTCATCGTTGAGTTCGAACTGCGTCATCCGGGACGGGGATAGAAAGGAGATCGGGTCCGCTCGTAAGAACGGATGGTATGGGCCGAAAGTCCCGAGCGTTTCGCGAGTTCACCGATCGTCATGGATACCCGTTTCATCACGACGCAAAGGAAGCGACAGGTTATACCAAATCGCGATGAATGGACCGGATCGGGGCGGACGATCTGGACCGGGACGGCGATCGTTCCGGACCTAACATAAAGGAAAGTACGGATGCTATCGGCTGACCGCCCGCAAACGCGTCTGGCGACGCGGCTGTCGTTTCTTGTCGCGGGCTTTGGGCTGGCCTGCTGGGCCCCCCTGGTTCCCTATGCCAAGGACAGAACCGGAGTCGAGGACGGTGTTCTTGGGCTGCTGCTTCTGTGCCTCGGCATTGGTTCGATCGTCGCGATGATCGCCACCGGAGCCCTGGCGGCCCGCTATGGCAGCAAGCCGGTGATCCTGCTGGGCGGGTTCGGCCTCGCCCTGATCCTTCCGACGCTGGCCGTCGCTGACACCGCCGCCACCCTGGGGCTGGCTTTGTTTGTTTTTGGTGCCGCTCTGGGAACGCTTGATGTCGCGATGAACATCCACGCGGTCGACGTCGATCGTGCCGCGCCAGAGCCGCTGATGTCGGGCTTTCATGCCCTGTTCAGTATCGGGGCTTTTCTCGGGGCGAGCGTGATGACGCTCCTGCTGTCGCTGCATCTGTCACCGTTTGAGGCGACGCTGCTTTGTGTCGTGCCGATGGGGGCGGCGATGGTCCTTGTCTGGCCCCGCCTGCTCACCACCGTCAAGACGGAGGACGGCCCGATCCTGGCCGTTCCACGCGGGATCGTGCTGTTGCTGGCCGGGCTGTCCGCGATCGCTTTTCTCGTCGAGGGAGCGATGCTCGACTGGGGGGCGCTGCTGATCCGCACTGAAAACCTGGCACCCCCGGCTCAGGCCGGACTTGGCTACATCTTGTTCTCGATCGCGATGACGACCGGCCGCCTTCTCGGCGACAGGGTTGTCGCCCGGATCGGCGATGGCGCGACGCTTCTGGGCGGAAGTCTGATCGCCATCGGCGGTTTCGCTCTACTGTTGCTGTCGCCGTTTGGCAGCGTCGCCCTGGCGGGCTTCGTCCTGATCGGCCTGGGCGCGTCCAACCTCGTCCCGGTTCTATTCAGGGGTGCGGGGACGCAGACGGCGATGCCGGTCGGCCTTGCCGTCGCCGCGATCACCACGATGGGCTATGCCGGCATTCTGGTCGGTCCGGCCGGAGTAGGCTTCGTTGCCGACAGCCTTGGCCTGAAGACGGCCTTCTGGGGGCTGGCCGGGCTGGTCGGCATCGTCGCTTTGTGCGCACGGGCGGCGACCTCTGACGCGCGCGCCCTGGAGCGGCGGGTCGCGGAGTAGAGCCGGTGACGGCCCTACACGCCCGGCGCGGGGTCAGGTTGCCTTGATGGAGGACAGGAAGCCTTCGACCGTGACGCGGAGGCTGTCGTTCTGGCGGGTCAGCGAGTTGGCGGCGGACTGAACGCTGCCCGCCATGCGGCCGGTTCCTTCGGCGGCTTCGGCGACCTGAACGATACTGCGCGCGACTTCTCTTGTCCCCTTGGCGGCTTCCTCGACATTGCGGACGACCTCCTGCATCGCCGCGCCCTGCTCTTCGACCGCGCCCGCGATCGCCGAGGACATCTCGTTGATTTCCCCGATCACGCTAATGATGCGGCGGATTGCCGCCACGGTATCCTCGGTCTGGGCCTGGATCGCCCCGATCTGCCCCGCGATCTCCTCGGTGGCCTTGGCGGTCTGACTGGCCAAATTCTTGACCTCGGACGCAACGACGGCAAACCCCTTACCCGCTTCGCCCGCGCGGGCGGCCTCGATCGTTGCGTTCAAGGCCAACAGATTGGTCTGGTTGGCAATCGAGGTAATCAACCCGACCACCTCGCCAACGCGATTGGCGGCGGCAGCCAGTCCGCTGACCTTGTCGTTGGTGTCATGCGCCTCGGCGGCGGCGTTCGATGAGATGGTGGCGGCCCGGGTGACCTGAGACCCGATCTCCTGCACCGAGGCCAGCAATTCGTTGCTGGCCGCCGCGATGACGTTGACGTTGGTGCTGGCTTGCTCGGTCGCGGACGAAACCGCCGCGCTCTGGCTCTGAGTCAATTCGGCGTTGGCGGTCAATGTCCCGGCCGTATCCAACATGGTCGAGGCGGCATCCCCCACGCCCTTCAGCATGTCGATCACCGCCTTGTCGAACTCGTCGGTCAGTATCTCGATCCGGGCATGACGGGCTTGGCGAGCCTCGATCTCTTGCTTTTCGTGCGCCTCGAGACGCAGCCGCTCGATTGCGTTGCGCTTAAACACCTCGACCGCTTTCGCCATGTCGCCGACCTCGTCCCGGCGCTCGCGGGCGGGAATCTCGACCGTCGTGTCGCCACCGGCCAGCCCGATCATCGCCTCAACCATCCCGGCGACCGGCACGGTGATGCTGCGCACGACGACCCAGGCCAGGAACAGAGCCCCCGCGCCCCCAATCAGGGCCACCACCCAATTGAGGGTGGCGGTGGTTTCGAACACCTGTTGCCCCTTGGCGTATTCCTCTTTCGCGATTTGCCGCTGCAACGCGATGTCTTCGTCGATAGCAGCGTCAAGGGTGCGATAGATCGGGGCTCCGACGGTGTTGGTGTATTCCAGGGCGCCGCTGACGTCGCCCGCCCCGATTCGGCCCAGAACCTGATCGGCAAAGGCGGCGTGCAGGCTCCACGCCGCTTCGAACTCGCGGGCGATTTTTTGCTCGGCGGGGGGGAGATAGGTTGATTTGTACTCGGCCCAGGTTTTCTCGATCGCCGCGATGTCCGCCCGGACGTCGCGGGTCAGGGCGGCACGGTCGCCCGTTCCTCCCGTCGCGACGAACCCCAGCACCCGGATGCGCGCGTGACTGATATTGCTCTGGATCTCGCTTAATTGGGACAGGCAGACGGTCCGGTCCTCATAGACCGTCTTCAGGCTGGCATTGATCAGATTCATCCCGCGATGCCCCAGGCCAACCGTCAGCATCACGAAGCACAGCAGGAAACCGACCATGATGACCAGACGGACACCGATGCGGAGATGAGACATCGCATTTCCCCCGGAAAACGCACCATACGAAAGACAGCGCAACCAGACCCAAGGTCATATTTTTAGTTCATTCCGGGAAAAATTCAAGGCCGCGCCGCCACTTTCTTTAAAAAAAGAGGCGCATGCCCCAGAAAACAAGCCGATAATATTTATTAAACCACAATCATCAACAAGACTAGGCCCCACAAAATCGCACGAAAAAATATATAAAAACGAAATAATCGGCAAACGGCAGCATTAACGCCCACACCAAGACAAACATTAATCCAAATAATTATTTAATTATACGGACTCATCTTGAGCCGATGACCCAGCTATCGATCCGAAGGCGGTTAGCCCCCTCTCTTCGGGCCAGCAGGGCTAACCATGGCCGACACGAAATCCTCACAGAGGGGGGCCTTCTCGCGGTTACGGGTCCCGTGGCCCACCCATCAATTTTGACGATAGCCAAAAGGCAAGTCGGAGAGCCGTATCGGAATAATGTCGCTGTGATATTATCCGCCCGATTTCGGAGATAGGGACAGATCTCCATCTACCTGGGGGGATATTTTGAGAAAAGGCAATTCCCGGTTCAAGATCGTCGGCGCTGTCGTAATGGGAAACGTCATCGAATATTACGACTTCGCGATCTTTGGCTATCTGGCCGCGATCATTGGGGCGAACTTCTTCCCCTCCGAGGACCCGGCGGCGGCGACATTGGCGTCGTTCGGCGCGTTTGCCGCCGGGGCGCTGATGCGACCGATCGGCGCGATTGCCTTTGGTCATCTGGGCGATTCGCTCAGCCGCCGTTCAGTGCTGATGCTGTCGATCCTGACGATGGCGGTGCCCACCGGATTGTTCGCGCTGTTACCGACCTATCAGCAGGCCGGATTGTTCGCGCCGATTGCTCTGGTGCTGCTGCGGCTGGTGCAAGGGCTGTCGGTCGGGGGCGAGTTCAGCGGCTCGATCGTCTTTGCCAATGAAAGCGGCCCCAGCCGGTTCAAGGGCGTGATGACCGCGATCGCCACGTCCGGCGGATTGTTCGGTATCCTGCTCGGCGGGTTCGTCTGTTATCTGGTCACCTCGGCTCTCGATCCCCACGACATGACCGAGTGGGGCTGGCGGATTCCGTTCGCGCTCAGCATCCTGATCTCGGCCACCGGGCTCTATTTCCGCCACGGCCTCGAAGACAATTACGAGCCACCCGAACACGACACCTCGATCCCGCTGATGCGGCTGTGGCGAAATCACCGTGCCGCCCTGCTCGGGGCCTTTGGCGCCGTCGTCAGCGGCACCGTGATCTTTTACACCCTGGCGGTCTATTCGGTCGGCTGGACCACCAGCTATGGCGGACTGTCAAACAGCGATTCGCTCCAGATCGGCACCATCGTGCTGGGGATCGGGATGGTGGTGTTCATCGGGGCCGGGTATCTGGCCGACCGGCTCGGCACGATGCGGATTTTCCGGGTCGGGCTGGTCCTGGCGATCCTCGCCGCCTATCCGCTTTATATGGCGATGAGCGGCGGCGGTTATGCGGTGATCCTGCTGTGCGAGACCCTGCTGTTCTGCATCCTGGCCCTGATCCTGCTGCCCAGCTATGTGCTGATGGTCGATATCTTCCCGCCCGATGTGCGCTCCACCGGGCTGGCGATCTCGGTCAATGTCGCCGAGGGAATCGTCGGCGGCTCGATGCCGATGGTGCTCCAGTTCGCGGTGACCAAAACCGGCTTCATCATGAGCCCGGCGGTGGCGATCATTCTGGGGGCTGCAATCACCCTGTCGATCATCGCCTACAGCCCGGCGTGGCGAACGCTGCGTCACCGGGTCGGCTGATCCGGGTTCGGTCGCGCTACACCGCCGGGACCTGCTCCAACCGGCGGTGACGCGACCAGCGCACGGTCATCAGCACGGCGACCGCCGCCAGCCCCAGGGCAAGGCCGAGCCAGACGCCGTGCGCCCCCATCCCGCCGGGAAAGGCCAAAGCCGCGCCCAGCGGCACCGCCAAGACCCAATAGCCCAGACCGGCGAACAGCATCGGCATCCGGGTATCCTTCAACCCGCGCAGGGCCCCGGCCGCGACCACCTGAGCGCCGTCGGCGACCTGGAACAGCCCCGCCACCGCCAGAAGCGGCACCGCGATCTGGGCCACGGCCAGGGCGGCGGGATCGTCGAGATCGAGGAACAGCCCGACCACCCAATCGGCCTCAGTCGTCAGCAGCACCGCCATCACCGCCATGAAACCGATTCCCAGCCCCATCGCGACCCATCCGGCCCGGCCGATTCCGCCGCAATCGCCCGCTCCGGCAGCCAGCCCAACCCGCACCGTCGCGGCCTGAGCCAGCCCCAGCGGCACCATGAAGGTGATCGAGGCGACCTGAATCGCGATGGCGTGGGCGGCAATCGATTGCGCGCCGATCATCCCGCACAGGAAGGCGGCGGCGTTGATTCCGGTGACCTCGAATCCCATCGACAGCCCCATCGGCAGACCGATCCGCAACAGATCGCGCAGCCGTTCCAGATCGAGGCGCCAGAACCCGCCCAACAAGCGATAACGGCTCAGGCGACGATCGAGCAGCAGGAAAACCAGCAGCCCGAGGAACATGAAGATTTCCGAGATCGTGGTGGCGATCCCGGCCCCGGCCATCCCCAGCGCGGGGAATCCGGCGTGACCGAAAATCAGAAGCCAGCACAGCAGGGCATTGAGCAAAATCGCCGCCACCGTCACCACCAGCCCGGCGCGGGGCCGTTCATGCGCGGCGATAAAGGCGCGCAGCACGGCAAAGCCGAGCGCAGGCAACACTCCCCATTGCATGAAGCGGAGATAATGCTGGGCATCGCCGGTCAGCGAGGCATCCTGACCCAACGCCCGCAGCACCGGATCGGCATTCCACATCAAGGCCCAGGCGGGCAGACAGAGCAGCACCGCCAGCCACATCCCCTGATGCACGGTGCGGCGGCAATCGCGCAGCGAGTGGCGACGCTGTCCCAGGGTCTGAGCCAGCAAGGGCGCGGTCGAAGTGACCAGCCCCAGCCCGATCACGAACACCGCCCAATACAGATTCGCCCCCAGCGCCCCCGCCGCGAGGGTATCGGGCCCCAGCCACCCCAGCATCAGGGTGTCGGTGACGCCAATGGCGACTTGGGCGAGATTGGTGAGAATGAGCGGCCAAGCCAACGCGATCGTCGCGCGGGTCTCGACCTTCCAGGCAAAAACGGATCCGGTCATGATCGGCCGTGTATAGCACGGCCGCGCCGGTTAAAGCGTACTGCCCTCCTGGCATACGTCGACCCAGTCGGCCCCCACCAGTTCGGCCAGTCGAAGCGGCGCGATCCGAACCGCACTGTTGATCGATCCGGCGGCGGGCACCACTTCGTCGAAGGCGCGGAGCGAAACGTCGCAATGCACCCGCATCGGCGTAGCGAGACCGAACGGGCAGACCCCGCCGACCGGATGGCCGGTCACCGCCTCGACCTCTTCGGCGGTCAGCATCCGGACCTTGCCGCCGAACGCGGCCTTGGCCTTGCGATTGTCCAGGCGGGCATCGCCCCGGGTCACCACCAGGAACGGGCGGTCGCCGACCTTCAGCGATAAGGTCTTGGCGATCCGCGCCGGTTCGACCCCATGACCCTCGGCGGCCAGCGCGACCGTCGCCGTGCTGGCCTCAAGTTCGATGATGGACAGGTCGGGCGCGGCCTCGGCCAAGAAGCGGCGGACGGACTCAAGACTCATCGGCTCACTTTCCCCCTTCACGCACACCCCAGGATGGCGGCAATCAGACCCGGCCGGTCCAGGCCGCGCCCTCGGTCCGGTAATAATGCAGCGAGCGTCCGGCGGCGCACAATCGTTCGTCGGCGGCTACCGCGACGGCAGGCAGCCCGGCACGACGCCGCGCAATCGCCTGACGCTGCTCGGCGGCAAGGCGCTGAAACAGCACATTTCGGGCCGCCGCCACCGGCCGCCCGGTCAGGGCCGGATCGAACGGCAGTACCGGGCCGTCGTAACGCCGCTCCATCTCATCGGGAAAG
>NZ_AQPH01000078.1 GCF_000442515.1 Magnetospirillum fulvum MGU-K5
GCGTAACTTTTTCCGGATCTGTCCGGAGGTGAGGCCGTCATCGCTACCCTTCGCGTTAATAAAGACGATAACACACAGCTATCGCTTTTATTCCCGCCGCTTCCTCATCGTTCGTTTGCGCCAAAGACATGGTTCGGAGCTAGATCAGGCGAGTTGGGTTCGCGTTGCCACCAGGATGGAGCGGCAAGTCTCGCAGCCCAGCCGGAACGCATCGATCCCGCGGGGAGAAATCGTCCCGTCGGCGATCCCCTGCAACACGTCGTGGATCAAGGCATCGAGTTCGCCCTCGATCGCTTCGCACTGGGCGATGGCGGTGGCGGTCCGGGCGCGCTGACATAAAGCGACCAGAGCGCCCAGGCGGTCTTCGACCTGAACCGGGCGGCGGCGGAAGACGGTGCTGTACAGCGCAATCGCCGCCGAGCCGATCACGCTCATCGTCGACATGCTGAGATAGATCAGATCGGAATAGCGCTCGAAGACCGTCTCGACCTCGCGCTCGACATATTGGCTGGCCCCCTCGTGGCTGGCGATCAACGCCCCTTTCTCGGTGTCGGGAGGCTCGATGCGGGTACCGAAGGTTTTCTCGATCCCGAGTTGGCGCCCGCTCTCGAACAAAGCCCGCATCAGTTCGACGACTTGCCAATCGGGGAGTTTGGCGCGAGCGACCAGAATCTTATGCAGCGCGACGGTCTCGATCTCTTCCTCGGGGATGCGGGGCGAGCCCGAGAGCAGACCGGGTTCGATCGTTTCGGCATAAAGGCCGGGCACTTTCCGCTCCAGCGCCTTGGCGTCGCCGATCGCGTGGACCGAGACCCCGCGCACGCTGTTGGCCAGGCTGCCGAACTCGCTGGCGGATTCCAGGCGCGAGAGCGGCTCGAACAGCACCACCAGATCATTGGTTCCGCTCAGCAGAGTCTCAAGCTTGGTATCGCTGGGAACGGTGCGCAGATCGATCCGCTTGAAATCGACTTTATATTGTTCGAGCAGGCGACGGAGAAAAGCCTCGTTGCGGGCGTCGCGGCCCAACACCGTCACCTTGTGCCCTTCCAGGTCGGCCAGGGTGTCGATCCGGGTCTTGCGCACCCCGATCACCAGGATCGCTTCATGCTCCAGCACCGCCAGCGCCCGTGTCGACGCGGGGATGCGGCGCTCGTCGGTACGCAAGATCGCCAGTTCGGCATCGTGACGAGCAAAGCGCAGCAACGCCTGGGCTTGGGTGTCGCACACCTCGATCGACAGAGCGACCGAAGCATGGTTCTGCGCCAGGGCCTCGGACAAACGACGGGCGAAACGATGTTCGGGGCTGTCTTCGGGACCAACGGCAATCGTGATCGCCGTCGGCTGCGCGTACCAATAGCCGACTATTCCGACCACAAGGGCGGTCAGCAGAACCGTCGCGACGGTCAGCAGCAGGATTTTGGTTCGATTGCGCATCGCCGGATTGTCCGTTCTTGCGTTCGGGGGAGTCCAGGCCCCCTCCCCGTCTTCGGGATCATCGGTCATCGCGAAGGGTCTTTCCAGCACCATGGCCCGATGGCGGGCGCACGCCTTGTTTTCGACTGGCGCAATACATTAGGCGCGCTTAATATTAGATAAGAGCAATATGGAGACACCGATCATGAGCGAAACCGGACTCGTTGACCTTTCCCCCGCCGAGGCCAAAAGCTGGCTGGACCAGGGCACGGCGATCCTGATTGATGTTCGCGAGCCCTATGAATATGGGGTCGAGCGGATTCCCGGAGCCCTGCTGTTCCCGCTTGCCACTTTCGACCCGGCCGCACTGCCCTGCGGCGGAAACCAGAAGATCGTGTTGCAGTGTGGAACCTCGAAACGGTCGGGCATCGCGGCCCAGCGGATGATCGATGCGGGCTGCCCCGTCGTCTATCATATCAAGGGCGGACTGGCGGCGTGGAAAGAAGCCGGTCTTCCCCTGCTCGGCATCAACCCCACCACCGGCGCGATCGAGGCGAAGATTCCGTGACCATACCGTCCTGGTGCCGCCCGGCCCTGCTCGCCGTTCTCCTGACCCTGCTGGGCGGGAGCGCGGCGGACGCGGCCGACCTCAGCCTGTCCGCCCCCGACGCCAGCGCTTTGGTCGCGGCGGGAAAGATCACCCTGATCGATGTCCGCACCCCGGAGGAATGGCGGGAGAGTGGAGTGCCGCCCGGCGCGAAGCGGCTTGATTACCGCAACCGGGTTGGGGACCGGGCCTTTCTCGAGCAGATCGTCGCGTTGGTCGGCGGCGACCGCAGCGCCCCGCTGGCGATAATCTGCCGCAGTGGCAATCGGTCGACACAGGTGCAGACCCTGCTGACCCAGAACGGGTTCAGCCATGTCCTCAACGTTCCGGAAGGAATGCTGGGCAGCGCGGCCGGTCCGGGGTGGCTGCGGCGAGGATTGCCAATCCAGCCCTGCCCGTCCTGCTGACGTCGGGGCATTTGCCCGGGGCAATGGGGGCGAATGGGCCTTGCCGAATCGAACGATGTGTTATGTTATAACGTATCGTTCGATTCGGCCCAGGAGGTTTCTGCCGTCATGTTGCCCCGTATCGCCCTTTTATCCGCGCTGATGATCGCGGTCTGCGGCCCCGCTTTGGCGGAGCCGTTGAAAGTCGTCGCCAGCTTCTCGATTCTTGCCGATATGGTGCGCCAGATCGGCGGCGATCAGGTCGAGGTCACCACTCTGGTCGGCCCCAACGGCGACGCCCACGTCTATCAACCGACCCCCGGCGACGCCAAGGCCATCGCCGCAGCCGATCTGATCGTTGTCAATGGATTGGGGTTCGAGGGCTGGTTCGACCGCCTGTTCAAAGCCTCGCAGAGCAAGGCGCTGGTCGTGGTGGCCTCGACCGGGGTGGTTCCATTGACGATGAAGGCCGAAGACGAAGGGGAGACTCACCACGCCCACGGCCATAGCCACGCCGACCCGATCGATCCCCACGCCTGGCAATCGCTGGCCAATGGCCGCCTTTATGCCGGGAATATCGGCGAGGCGCTGGCCCAGGTCGCGCCAGAACGGGCCGAGCACTTCCTGGCGGCGGCGGCGGCCTATTCCCAGCGGCTGGGCGTGCTGGATTCCTGGGTGCACCACGAATTGGGCGCGATCCCCAAGGCGGACCGCCGGATCATCACCAGCCACGACGCTTTTGGTTATTTCGGCAAAGCCTATGGAATTGAGCTGATGGCTCCGGTCGGATTCAGCACCGAGGCGGAACCGACGGCAAAAGAGGTCGCCGCCCTGATCCAGCAGATGAAGGCAACCAAGGTGCGGGCGATCTTCATCGAATCAATGAGCGACCCTCGCCTGACCCGGCAGATTTCCAAGGATGGAGGCGGCACGATCGGGGGCGTCCTGTATTCGGACTCGCTGTCACCGAGTGATGGCCCCGCCGCGACCTACGAAGCGATGTTCCGGCATAATGTCAGCGTGCTGAAAGCGGCCCTGGCCCCCCACGGTTAACCGCCGTGGGGCGGCTCGGGATCGGGTCAGTCGACCGCCTTCAGATTCTCGGCGGCCATCTTGCCGCTTTTGGTATCGGAGACCAGATCGAAGCCGACCTTCTGGCCTTCGCGCAGATCGCCCAGGCCCGACCGTTCCACCGCGCTGATATGGACGAAAGCATCCTTGCCGCCCTCATCGGGAGCGATGAAGCCGAAACCCTTTTGGGCGTTGAACCATTTCACGGTCCCCGTGGTCATCAGGTTACCCTTTCTCGAACGGAGGAACCCCCTTGTCCGCGCAAGCGGGCAAGGGTCGGGGCACGGTCTGGCAGGACGATCACGAACCGGCGTCCGATGGGCTCGGCGCGCTATGGCTTTGTCCCTCCGTGTCGGTGACATGGTTGCGCCCAAACCGGGCAGCCATCAACCAAAATACACAACAGTCTTCCGCTAAAAACGCCCCTAAGTATATTCTCCGCGACACCTTTCTCTTTCCCTTGCGCCACCCCCGGTCGGATCGGCTGAGGGGACTCGCTTTTGGACGAGACCAAAATGCCGGGGGTGATTGGACAGAAGTAAGGACACAGCAAATACCCTCAAAGGCGGTCAGAGTGGTGTAAACTCCGCGCTGACGTCCGGTCGGGCTGCGGTCGGCGCGCACAAGGAGCGTTATCGGTGATGAAACCCGCCACCCTTGCCATTCACTCCGGTTTATCGACCAGCGTCCCCGGCCAGCCGGTCCTGAGCCCCCTGGTCCCGGCCACCAGCTTTTTCGCCGATCCCGATGCGATCGGCTTTTCCGCCAACGATCTCGGCGATCAGACCCCGCATTTTTATTCGCGCTGGAGCAACCCCACCGCCGAGGCGCTGGAACAGCGTCTGGCCGCGCTGGACGGTGGCGAGGCGGCATTGACCTTCGCCAGCGGCATGGCCGCGATCAGCGGTCTGTTCCTCCACCTGCTGAAGGCGGGGGATCACCTGATCGTGTCCGACGTCTGCTATGCCGGGGTGGCCGAACTGGCGCACGAGAGCTTGCCGGAATGGGGCATCGACGTCACCAAGGTCGATACCTCCTCGCCCCAGGCGGTCGCCAATGCGCTGCGCCCCTCGACCCGGCTGGTCCATATCGAGACGCCCGCCAATCCGATCCTGCGGCTGGCCGATATTGCCGCGATTGCCGAAATCGTTCACCAGCACGGCGCCAAGCTGTCCGTCGATGCGACGATGGCGACCCCGATCGCGACCCGCCCGCTGGAGTTAGGCGCCGATTTCGTTGTTCACTCGTTGACCAAATATGCCTGCGGCCACGGCGACGCCCTGGGTGGGGCGGTGATCGGCAGGCGCAAGGCGCTGGCCGATCTGCGCAAGGAAGCGCTGATCCATTTCGGGGGCGCGATCAATCCCTTTGCCGCCTGGCTGATCCTGCGCGGGTTGGAGACGCTGCCGATGCGGATGGCGGCGCATCAGGCCAATGCGGCGGCGGTGAGCGAATTTTTGTCCAACCATCCCCGCGTCGGGCGGGTGCTGTGGCCGGGCTCGCCCTCGCATCCCCAGCACGAACTGGCGCGTCGGCAGATGCGCAACTTCTCCGGCATGGTGTCGTTCACCGCCGATGACGGCCCGGCTTTGGCACGGCGCTTCGCCGAGCGGCTGAAACTGGTGGCCTATGCCGTATCACTGGGCAAGACCCGCAGCCTGCTGTTCCACATCCCCGCCGAAGACATCATCCGTTCGTCCTTCCGGCTGGATGCCACCGCCGCGCAACGCTATCGCGAGTGGACCGGGGACGGCACCTTCCGCCTGTCGGTTGGGATCGAAGATCCGGCCGATATCATCGCCGACCTTGAACAGGCGCTGGGATAGAGTCCGGCCCGGTCTCCGAATAGAGCGGATGCGTCTTTAACACTGGCGTCGATAACGGACGCGCCTTTATCGTGAAGCGATGATCACCCCATCCCTGACCCTGTGCGCCGACGATTACGGCCTAGCCCCCGGCGTCGGCCGCGCCATCCGCGCCCTGATCGAGGCCGGACGTCTTCAGGCGACCGGCTGCATGACCGCCGGTCCGTTCTGGCCGTCCGAAGCCCTGTTGCTGCGTCCGCTGTGGCCGCGGGCCGAGTTCGGCGTTCACCTGACCCTGACCGACCACACCCCGCTCGGCCCCCTGCCCGGTCTGGCTCCGGACGGTCGCTTTCCCTCGCTGGGACAGGTGTTGAAACGGTCGCTGCTGCGCCGCCTCGACCGCGCCGAAATCGCCGCCGAGTTAGAGCGTCAGGTCGATTCGTTCGAGGCGGCAATGGGGCGCGCCCCCGATTTCCTTGACGGTCATCATCACGTCCACCAATTGCCGGTGGTCCGCGATGTCGTGCTGGATATCGCCGCGCGGCGGCTGGCCCCCGGCGGCTGGGTGCGGTCGTGCTGGGACAATCCGCTCATGATCCTCGGACGTGGGATCGATCCGGCCCGCGCCGGGCTAATCGCGGCGTTGGGAATCGGGCTGCGGCTGCGGCTGCGCCGGGCCGGTATCGCCCATAATCACAGCTTTCGCGGCGTCTATGATTTTTCCGGCCGGGTTCCCTATCCGGCGCTGTTCAAACGCTTCACCGACCGCCCCGGCCCTGGGACCCTGGTGATGTGTCATCCCGGCGAAGTCGACGATGCCTTGCGCGCCTGCGAAAGACTGACCGACCAGCGCGCCGTCGAATATGCCTTCCTTGGCTCGGATGAGATGATCGCCACCCTGACGGATCGAGGGCTGGCTCTGGCACCGCTGCCCCGGGCATGAGCGGAGCGGGACAGGCCACGCGGCTGGCGGTGTATTATGCCGCCTTGTTCGCGATCGTGGGCATCTTTGCTCCGTTCTGGCCGTTGTGGCTGTCGTCACGGGGCCTCAGCCCGTCCGAAATCGGCATCCTGATCGCCTTTACCTACCTGACCCGGCTGGTCGCCAATCCCCTGGTCGGCCATTGGGTCGATCATCGCGGCGACCGCAAGCGGCCGATGCTGATCCTGGCCGCCGCCGCGACCGCGATGTGCCTGTTGTTCCCCTTCTCCTGGGGGTTCTGGCCGATCCTGATCGTCACCCTGCTGGTGTTCCTGCCCTTCAACGGACTGATGCCGGTGGGCGACAGTCTGGTTCTGATGGTCGCCGGTCGCGAAAAGATCGATTACGGCCGTGTCCGGCTGTGGGGATCGCTGGCCTTCATCGCTTCGGCTTCGGCGGTCGGCCATGCCCTGGAACTCTGGCCGGTGGACGGGTTGCCCTGGCTGGTCTGTGCGATCCTGCTCTGCCTCACCCTCACCTGCACCACGTTACCCGACGCCCGCGTCCCGCTGCGCGACCAGCCGCCGCCGCCGCTGCGCCCCTTGCTGGGGTCGGGTCTGTTCCTGCTGTTCCTCGGTGCGACCGCGCTGAACCAGACCGCCCACACCGCCTATTACGGGTTCGCGACCTTGCATTGGAAAGCGGCGGGCCTGTCCGATGCGACGATCGGATGGCTGTGGTCGGAAGGAGTCGTCGCCGAAATCGTCCTGTTCTCGCTCAGCGGCCGGGCGGTGGCGCTGGTGGGACCGGCCGGGCTGATCCTGTCGGCCGGACTGTGCGGCATCGTCCGCTGGACGGTCCTGGGCGCGACCACCGAACCGGCCCTGCTCGCCCTGGTCCAGGTCCTCCATGCCGCCACCTTCGGCTGCGCCCATCTCGGCGCGATGCATTTCATCTCGCGGGCGGTGCCGCCCACGCTGTCGGTCCGCGCCCAGGGCCTGTTCGCCGCACTATCGGTCGGGCTGGCCCCCG
Source organism: Magnetospirillum fulvum MGU-K5 (assembly GCF_000442515.1). GTDB lineage: Bacteria > Pseudomonadota > Alphaproteobacteria > Rhodospirillales > Magnetospirillaceae > Phaeospirillum > Phaeospirillum fulvum_B. The sequence continues at coordinate 7,237 of NZ_AQPH01000078.1, forward strand.
GTCTGGTGATCGCCGGAACCGGGCCATTGTACGAGTGGCTGGGCGGCGAATCCTTCTGGGTGATGGCCGGTCTGTCCGCCGCCTCGGCCCTGACGGCGTGGCCGTTATTGCGGCGTTGGAATGGCGGCCGCCTGATCGCGGCCTGAGCCTCGTCGGCAGCGGAACAGCCCGCGCCGTCTTGTCTTCCCCTCCCGCACCCCCAATCTAACCAACGATGCGGATCGCCGCGTCGAAGTGCGGTCTTTGAGCGGGAGCGCGGAGATGCTGACCAGACGTCACCTTCTTTGGGCCGGATCGAGCGGCCTCGCCCTTCTCGGCCTGGGCGGCGGGACTCTGTTGGTGCCCGCCCGCGCCGGTGAAGACTTTCCCATCCATCACACAGCCAAGGAGTGGCGCAACATGTTGACGCCGGAACAATACGCGGTTCTGCGCGAAGAGGCGACCGAGCGGCCGTTTTCCAGCCCGCTCAACAACGAACACCGTGCCGGACAGTTCGCCTGTGCCGGATGCGACCAGCCCTTGTTCGATTCCACCACGAAATACGACAGCGGCAGCGGCTGGCCCAGCTTTTGGGCGCCGAAAGAGGGTGCGGTCGCCACCTCGACCGACCACAAGATCGGCGTTGCCCGCACCGAAGTTCATTGCAGCAAGTGCGGCGGCCATCTCGGCCACGTCTTCGATGACGGCCCGGCCCCGACCGGCTTGCGCTATTGCATGAACGGGGCAGCCCTGACCTTTACGCCGAAGACCTCTTAAATAACCCTGGTGCCCTCCGATGCTGCTGTTCGCCATCGCCTATCTCGCCGGGGGATTAACCATCCTCAGCCCCTGCATTTTGCCGGTTCTGCCCTTTGTGTTCGCGGGGGCCGACCGCCCCTTCCTGCGCAGCGGCTTGCCGATGCTGGTCGGAATGGCGCTGACCTTCGCCGTGATCGCGACCCTGGCGGCGGTCGGCGGCGGCTGGGCGGTCGAGGCGAATGAGACCGGGCGCTGGATCGCCCTGGCCCTGCTGACCCTGTTCGGGCTGGCCCTGTTGCTGCCCCGTCTGGCCGAGCGGATCACCCGTCCGCTGGTCGCGCTGGGAGGACGCCTGTCCCAGGCGGCGGAACGGGGCGAGGCCACGGGCACTCCGCCCGGAATCGCTCCGTCCATTCTGCTCGGCATCGCCACCGGGCTGGTGTGGGCTCCCTGCGCCGGACCGATCCTGGGGGTGATCCTGACCACCGCCGCCCTGGACGGGGCCAGCGTACAGACCAGCCTTTTGCTTGCCGCCTATGCCGCCGGAGCCGCCACCTCGCTGGCGGCGGCGCTGCTGCTGGGCCGCCGGGTTTTCGTGGCGATGAAACGCAGCCTGGGGATCGGCGAATGGGTCCGGCGCGGCCTGGGCGTCGCAGTGCTGGCCGCCGTCGCGGCGATCGGTCTCGGGCTGGATACCGGATTGTTAAGCCGCCTGTCGCTGCCCGGCGCGGTCGCGATCGAGCAGAGGCTGCTTGACCGGCTTGGTCCCGCACCGGACATGCTGGCGGCGATGGCGGCGGAAAGCTCACTGCCGGTCGAAGGCACCCTGCCCTCGCTGGCCGGAGCGACAGCGTGGCTCAACAGCCCGCCGCTCACCCCCGACAGCCTGCGCGGCAAGGTCGTCCTGGTCGATTTCTGGACCTATTCCTGCATCAATTGTCTGCGCGCCCTGCCCTATGTCCGGGCCTGGGCCGAGAAATACCACGAGGCCGGGCTGGTGGTGCTGGGCATCCATGCCCCCGAATTCGCGTTCGAAAAATCGTTGAGCAACGTGACCGGGGCGGTGCGCGATCTGAACGTCTCCTATCCGGTTGCGGTCGATAACGATTATGCCCTGTGGCGAGGCTTCAACAATCATTACTGGCCGGCCCATTACGTGATCGACAGAGAGGGCCGCATCCGCTTCCACCATTTCGGCGAAGGTGGCTACGAGCATACCGAGCAGGTGATCCGTCAATTGCTGACCGAGGCCGGGCGGACCCTCCCCCCCGCAACCACCACCGAATCGATCGCGACCGTCGGAGTTCATGCCCCCGCCGACTTCGCCGCGTTAGGCTCGCCCGAGACCTATATCGGCCACGACCGCGCCGAAAATTTCCGCTCGCCGGGCGGCATCGTCCCCGATCTGCCCCAATCCTACACCGCCCCGGCGACTCTGCGCCGCAATGAGTGGGCGTTGACGGGAGAGTGGAAAATCGAATCCGAACGAGCGGTGGCAAGGTCTAGCGGCGCAACGATCGTGTTTCGCTTCCACGCCCGCGATCTGCATCTGGTGCTGGGACCGAACGAAAGCGGCACCCCGGTCCCGTTCCGGGTACGCCTCGACGGTGCCGCCCCGGGGGCGGATCACGGCCTTGATGTTGATGCCGACGGTCGCGGAACGATCACCGGGCGGCGGCTCTATCAATTGATCCGCCAGACCGAAACCGGACGCGACCGCACCTTCGAAATCGAGTTCCTCGCCCCCGGGGCTCAGGCGTTCGCCTTTACCTTCGGCTGAGCGGGCTGCGGCGCAAGGCCGCCGTCACTTCTTGGCAAAAGCGGGGCAAAACCGCCGCAACTCGGTCAGATCGAGCGTGCCGTTATGGTCAAGGTCAAGCGAGTCGAAGATCAACGTCGCCTGACGCAGGAACTCGTCCAGGCTGACCTTGAAATCGAGATTGGTGTCGGCGGCCATCACCGGATCTTCGCCGGTGGTCAGGGTGGAGCGGTCGGAACCACCACCGTCGCGCGGACCTCCCCCACCGTCATGGGGACCACCACCGCGCCCCCCGCCCCAACCGCCGCCGGGAAAACCGATGCGGCCGTTGATTGCTCCGTCATCGCCGTCGCCGCGCCGAATATGCGGCTCGCGCGGGGGGGCGATCGGGCGGAACGGCGCCCGGTAGGCAGACAATTCGTCAGCGGTGATAAATCCGTCTCCATCGCCGTCCATCCGGGCGAATTGTGCCCGGGCATCGGCGAGAAAATCCTGGCGAGAGATCGCGCCGCTATGAGTCGAATCAACCCGGACGGCCCAATCGCCAAGCACCGCCTCGCACGGACGCCAGCCCAGGTCACCACCGGTCAGTGGTTCGGCATTGGGGCTGAGGACAAGAGGATGGTGCACGCTCCCCGGTCCATCCGGACCACCGGGGCCGCCCGGACCGCCCGGACCGGAACAGGCCGTAAGTCCGACGGCGACAAAGACTATACCCAGCACTTTCCCGGTCATGCCTCACCTTCGCGTTTGCCTTCGGGGAACCGACCCAGGATTCGTTCGGGTCAACGACACGGACTCAATAACTACCTTACGCCAAAGGATACACGCCAGATAGATACGGATTCCTGCGTTTTCGGAATGGATCGCCTCGACAGAGAGCTTGTATCGACGCCCCACCCTCCACACCAAAACGTGGTATTTCTAAGGGGTGGTATGGGTAGGGCGGTGTGGATGTGATGAACGACAGCGACGTCAGAGCGGCGATCGATCAGCCGGAAGTGAGGAGCTTTCCCTCAGCGGACCAGAACGTCCACCCCAAAGCAGACCAAGGCGGTTGACGATGGGAACGGTCGTTTCCCGGCTCTCTGCCCGGACCGGCCGGAAACTCGGTCTGATCCTCGTGCTGTCCCTGCTGGTCGGGATGGGTGCCAGCGAAGTATTCCGGCTGGTGATGGAAGCCGGGCACCAAGACGATTTCATCGCCGCAGCCCAACGCGAGGCAGCCCTTTTCCAGGGACGGACTCTGGGCGGACGGGCGATGGGAGCGGTCACCATTTCCGGCTTGACCCAACCATCGTTGCGTGCGGTCGCGGCCGGACCGGGGATGACCGGACAGCGACACCTCGCCGAAGCGGAACATATCCTTGAAATCCTCGGCCAAGAGATTGAAGGCGAAGGAACCTTCGTCGTTAATCGTGGCGGGATCATCGTTGCTTCGTGGGACGATCACGGCCGGGCACGGATCGGCACCGATATCAGCTTCCGCCCCTATGTCCATCAAGCGCTGAGCGGGAGGGAGAGCGTCTATGCCGCCGTCGGAACCTCGACCGGGGACCGCGCCCTGTATCTGGCCGCTCCGATCTGGGGAACCGAAGGCGACAGCAAGATCGTGCTCGGCGCGGTGGTGGCGCGGATCGGGATCGCGGCGATAGACCATGCCCTGCGCGACTGGAACGGCATTGCCTTTTTGCTCTCGCCGCAAGGAGTGGTGTTTGCCAGTTCGCGGCGGGATTGGCATCTCGCGGTCGTCGGAGAGATCACCCCCGACCGCATCCGCGCCCTTTCCACCTCGCGGCAATTCGGCGGCGCCTTCGATGGTCCGCATCGGATCAGAACACTTCCATTCGATCCGAACACGACCAATGCGCACATCAACCAGACCAGCTACATGGTGACACGTCGGCCACTGCAATGGAACGACCCGGGCGGCGATTGGTCGCTGGTGCTTCTGACCGACCTGGAAACGGCAACCCCGTTATTGCTGCGGATGGCGATCGGCCTGTTGTCGGCGCTCGGCGCGGGCGGTCTCGGCCTGCTGGGTCTGGGCGCACAGGATCGGACGGTACGGCTCCGCCAGGAAGAAAACTCCCGCACGGAAACCGTCCAGCTCTTCGCCGATCAAACCGAAAAGTGGCAACGCCAAGCCGACCTGATCGCCCGGCTGCAACGGACAACGACCGTCGCCGAAATCGCCCATGAGCTTTTCGCCGGTCTGGCCCGCGACCTGCCGCTGCATCAGGGCAGCCTTTATGTGATCGATGTCGACGGGCAAAGCCTCTGTCTGGCCGGGCTTCATGGTGGCGGCAGCGCGCCCGAGCGGATCGGGCTGGAAGACGGCATGATCGGCGAATGCGCCAGGATGTGCCGGGCGCTGTGCTTTGAAGACCCGCCGGCCGGGGTCTGGCGACTTCGCCGCGAGCAGGGCGAGGACTCGCCACGCGCCCTGCTGCTGTTGCCGCTGGTCCGTGCCGACCGCGTTCTGGGGGTGCTCGAACTGGCCTCGCTCTCCCCCGCTTTTGTCACCGACCGGGCGTTGATCGATGCGGTTCTTCCGGTGCTGGCGGTCCAGATCGACTTGGTGCTGGCGACACGACAAGCCCAGGATTATCTGGTCGAAGGACGGCGCCTGACCGAGGCGGTGCGGCTCCAGCAGGATTTCAGCCAGCAGACCGAAGATTGGTTCCGCACCATTATCGACGAATTGCCGGTCGGGCTTTTGGTGGTTGATCCGTCTGGACGCATCATCCTGTCCAACCGCGAGATCGAGCGGATGAGCGGCTATTCCCTCGACGAATTGTTGGGAGCCGAAATCGAGACCCTGCTCCCCGCCAGGGTCCGCCCCCACCATGTCGAATGTCGCAAATCCCTGGCGCTGTGCGCGGAACAAGTGATCCGGATGGCCAGTGGCTCCCCAGAACTGCCGCTGCTGACGCGCGACGGCACCGAGCGTCTGGTCGAGATTTCCCTGGCGCAGACTCCCGCACTGGGATCGCAACCGCCCTGCACCTGCGCGATGATCCGGCCGGTCGTGCGCACCCGGTCGTGACAGAGGACGAAATCCGGGCTAGAACCCGATTGTATGGATTTCGACGTGATCGTGATCGGCGCGGGTGCCGCCGGGTTGATGTGCGCCGCCGCCGCCGGTCGGCGTGGGCGGCGAGTGCTGGTGCTCGACCATAACGACCAGCCGGGCCGCAAGATTCTGATCTCGGGCGGCGGGCGCTGCAATTTCACCAATCTGGGCGTTGCCCCCGACCGTTATCTGTCGGGCAACCCGCATTTCGTTACCTCGGCGCTGAAGCGTTATCGCCCCGCCGACTTTCTCGACTTGCTGCGCCACCACCGCATTCCCTGGCACGAGCGCAGTCATGGCGAGCTGTTCTGCGACCGCTCGGCCGAGGACATCGTGACGATGCTTCTTGCCGAATGCACCGCCGCCGGGGTGGAGCTCCGTTATGGGCTGAAGGCAGGCGCGGTCAGCGGCGACGGCCCCTTCACGGTAGCGACCGGGGCGGGCGGGCTGTCGGCCGCCTCGGTGGTGCTGGCGACCGGCGGTCTGTCGATCCCCAAGATCGGCGCGAGCGGCTTTGCCCATGCCGTCGCCCGCCGCTATGACGTCCCGGTGGTGACCCCGCGCCCCGGACTGGTACCGCTGACCTTTGCCGAAGCCGATCTGGCGCTGATCCGTCCGCTGTCGGGCATTGCGGTCGACGCCATCGTCTCGGTCGGCCGCGCCCGTTTCCGCGAAGCGGTGCTGCTGACCCATCGCGGCCTGTCGGGTCCAGCGGTGCTGCAAGCCTCGTCCTACTGGCGGGATGGCGAGTCGATTGCGATCGACTGGCTGCCCGACCTTGACGCTGCGGCCTATCTGCTGGAACGCAAGACCTCCCGCCCCAAGGCCGAAGTGCGGACGGTGCTGGCCGAGCATCTGCCCGCCCGTCTGGCCGAGATGGTAACGACGCGGGCCGGGGCCGATGCCCGCCCGATCGGCCAGACTCCCCATGCCGCCTTGACCGCGCTGGGGACCGAGTTGAAAAACTGGAAGCTCACCCCGACCGGCACCGAGGGCTGGCGCACCGCCGAAATCACCGTGGGCGGGATCGACACCGCCGCTCTGTCGTCGAAGACGATGGAGATCAAGACCCGCCCCGGCCTGTTCGCGGTTGGCGAAGCCGCCGACGTTGCCGGATGGCTGGGCGGCTATAATTTCCATTGGGCATGGGCCAGCGGCTGGGTCGCCGGTCAATTCGCCTGATTCTTCCTTTCATTTCGCCTCGCATCAAGGACATCTCATGTTCGTCGGAATGGACTTTGGCACCACCAACAGCGCCGTGGCGATTGCCGGGCAGGATAAGGCGGCGGAGGTTGTCCGCTTCGCCACCTCGGCCGGACCGGCGCAGACCTTGCGCTCGGTGCTGGCCTTCGAGGCCAACCGCCGCGACGCCCACCACAATGTCGTGCCGCTGGTCGGTCACGAGGCGATCGACGCCTATCTGCACAGCGACGGCGAGTGCCGTTTCCTGCAATCCTTCAAGTCCTACCTGACCAGCCGCCTGTTCACCGGCACCTCGATCCTGGGCCGGACCTACAGCCTGGAAGATCTGGTGGCGCTGATCGTCTCCCACCTCCGCCGCGCCGCCGAGGCCGAGGGCAAGGCGGTCACGCGGGTCGTGGCCGGACGTCCGGTCCGCTTCGTCGCCGAAGGAGGCGAGACCGAGGACGATTACGCCACCGGGCGGTTGGTCGAAGCCTTTGCCAAGGCTGGAATCGGCGAGGTGGTGTTCGAGTACGAACCGATTGCCGCCGCTTATTATTATGAAAGCACGCTAACCGAGGACCAGACCGTTCTGGTCGCCGATTTCGGCGGCGGCACCAGCGATTTCTGCCTGATCCGGCTGGGACCGGGGCGAGCGAAACTGGCCCGACCCGAAGACGCGATCATCGGCACCGCCGGTGTCGGCATCGCGGGTGATGCCTTTGACCGCCGCATCGTCGAACACGGTCTGTCGGCCCATTTCGGCAAGAACGACACCTATCTGAGCGGCGGCAAGGCGTTGCCGATGCCGGCCTGGGTCTATGCCAAGCTGGAACGCTGGCACCATGTCGCCTTCCTCAACACCCCCAAGACGCTGCGGCTGTTGCGCGATCTCCAGCGTCATGTCGACGACCCCGAGCCGATCGAACAATTGCTGGCGCTGATCGAGCACAATCTCGGCTATCACCTTTATCGCGCCGTCGAGCGGGCCAAGCTCGACCTGTCCCGCGGCGAGGAAACCCTGTTCCGCTTCGACCACGCCCCGGTTCTGGTCGAACGGCGGATCGTCCGCAGCGAGTTCGAGAGCTGGATCGGCAAGGAGCTTGCCGCGATCGAATCCTGCGTCGAAGGTCTACTCGACAGCACCGGAATCGCGGCAGAGCGGGTCGATCGCGTCTTCCTCACCGGCGGTTCGTCGCTGGTCCCCTCGGTGCGGGCGATCTTCGCCCGTCGCTTTGGCGAGGACAAAATCAGCGCAGGCGGCGAGTTCATCTCGGTGGCAAGTGGTCTGGCCCAGCGCGCCCGCGAGGTGTTCTCCGCCTGATTCCCGATCCCGGCGCGGCGGCTCTAGGTCCTGTACCC
>NZ_AQPH01000079.1 GCF_000442515.1 Magnetospirillum fulvum MGU-K5
TTCCTCGGTGAAATCAATGATCTAGGCCACCTTCGGGTGGCCTTTTTCGTGTTGCGGCTTCATGAGCGTCGCTCATAACATTCCCAAGCATTATCAACGCTTTACTAACCCCTCCCGGCCGTTCCGTGCAACACGAACGCAACACGGATCGGCCGGGGTGTTCGCTCGTTGTTCATGCTTGGGTGGAAGCGAAGGGCTGGGGCTGATCCCCGCCCCCCCCCAATATCTCCTCGAATAAGGCTAGGTTAATTTTCGCCGCGAACATATCTGAGAATTTTATCTTCAAGGACTCCATTGGCTGAACATTTTACCGCCGGTTGATTTTGATCAACTAAATGGAATGTTCCGGGGTCTTTGGTGGTGAAATCGACAGTCTGATCTGGTATAGATCCTCCTGGTGCTCCGTCGAGTGTTAGTAAATTTAGTTTTACAGAGAAAACATACTTCGTATTTATTGATACTGATGTTTTTGTTGCGTCAACCGGTGAAACGTATATGTTTGATCTACCTTCTAATTTTGTTGACCTAGAAACTCTGAAGGCAATGTTACCATTTCCTGTAGTAATGTAAGATGATGAGTCGGCTGCTTTGTACGAGAATGTTTGCTTTCCTCTGACGTTCTCAAATGTTCTGGTAGTAAAGCCGCAGTCAACAAATTGATATGGCTGGCTCGATGAAAAAGAAACATTGATAATCTTTGATGACTTTTCAATGTTATTTATAACAAAGAAATCCTCGGACAGTTTTCTGACAAGCCTGTCCCAGACAACGTCGAACGGTTCATTGATATCTATTTTGTTAACAACGCTTCTCTGCGCAGGAGGATCGTAGCTAATGTTTGATGTAGCACACCCTCCTATAGACAGCCCGAGAAGAACAATGGCAATAGGCGCTATCTTCATATATTGAGGCTCCATTGAGATAAGAATGCTTTCCGAAGGTTTTTAGTCTACACTGCGTCACAACTAACGGGTAGAAAATTGGTAGAGGGCGGATGATCCCGGTCCCTTTGCGTTCGCAGGAACCCCGGCCATGTGCAAGGTCATCATGTCCTTGCAGGGGTGACCGTTATGACCATCCCTCTGCGTTTCCAGCTGCGTCGGCGATGGCCTGCCCGATCTCCGGCGGCAGCACGACGGCCGGTAACCATCGCCCGTCACCAGCGCGGAAACAGGGCGCTTCAACCGTGAGGCCCCCACCCGGCTTGCGGCGGAGCTGAACGCCCTGAAGGCGTACCGGCACACCATCAAAGACGATCTCAACCACCGCCAAGGCCGCCAGGGCGCCGCGATTGACTCGCTCGATCCCCAACACCTCGACGCTCACGGGCAAGGTGTCCGTCATTGCCGCACCTTTTCCAACAGGTCAGCAGCAAGGGCGATGGCGCGGTCATGGGATAGGGGGACCACCACCAGCCGGTCGGCCCCGGCGTAGACCGTCATGATGATCGGCGCGCCTCGATCGTCCTGGGTGACTACGACACGCGGGGGCTCGGGGATCATGTCTTCCCCTGTTCGAGGAAATGGGCGGCCAGGGCATCAAGGCCGGCGGACAGGGCCAGACGCTCCAGTGCAGCCAGATACTCATCCCCGTCCGGCCGGGACCAGCCCGGCTTATCTCCCTCGATGACCAAGCGCCAGACGGTGAAGCTTGGTTGCTGGCCTTTGCCGTGTGCTGCGGCGAAGGGAGCATCGGCCGATCGCAGGGCCAGCCAGGCCCGGCGCAGATCGGTGCCCCACGTCACCCATGTTGGCCGATCAGGGTTCAGGCCCGGCCAGGGGCGGCGGCCCACCAGAGAACGGAAGGCCTTCGCCGCAGTGGCCTGATGATCAGTTAATCCTTCAATGCCCCGCGGTGCGTCGGCCCCGGCCACCTCGCCCGATGGAAGGATGCCGGCAAGGGCGGCAATTTCGGAAACCCGCAGATCGACCAGCCGCTCAAGGGATTCCATCACCAGACGGCGCCGCTCAGGCGAAAGGCGCAGTGGTTTGTTTTGAAAAACGGTAAGTGCCTGAAGCGGGAGGCCGGCGGCGATCTCTGCCGCGCGAATATTATTGAAACACGATGCCGCGATGACGGATTTGATCCTACGGGCCAGGGGGCTATCCGTTTTAAGGATTGGGCAGCGGCGAACCGGAACCATCATCACCGCACCTGCAACACCCACACGGCCTTCGCGGGGTCGCTCTGCACTGCGATGACGTTCCAGGTCTGCCCGTCTGACGTCACCGTGTCGCCGGGGGCTGGAGTGGTCTTCAGGGTGGTTGCCATAATCGAGACGCGGCGATCTCCGGCGGCGACCAATTGGTTCGCCAAGTAATATGCGCCCCAATCCTCAACCAGCCCCTTAGCCTTGAAGGTCTTTGTGACCCCTGGGGTCACACCGCCTGTTCCGGGATCATATTGGCCCCCACTGACGCGGTTCAATGTGATGGGTAGCATCACCCCCGCCAGGGCCTTGCCGATGGTTTTGGCGATGCCGCCCTGAAGGGGCGAGGCCATCAGAACACCAGCCGGGCCGATGACCCGTCTTCCGATTTGAGGAAGGGCTTCAGCAGCGCCCGCACGGTGTCGGGCAGGGTCTTCGCCGGGGCGCAGCCATCGTATTCGAGGCGGACGGAACCGGCCTGAATTGCCTGAACTCCCTTGTTGCTGTCATCCTCCGTCAGATCCTCGGACAGAAGCCGCAAGGCCAGTTCGCACTGTGCCGCCTGAATCGCCGAAGGGATGGTGGTGTTTCCGATCGCCCGGCCTTCGGCGTCGTAGACGCCCTGTCGGGGCCAGGAAAGGGCTTGGGTGGTCGAGGTGATGGCGCCGAGATAGGCTTCGCGGTCGAGGATGCCGGCGGCCATGCGAAGGGCCTTCTCGCGGTCCTCGGTGTCCGCGTCTTCCCAGGTCGAGGCATAGAGCCGGCCGGCGAAGTAGGCGTCGGCGTCTTCGACGGAAACGAAGGTGTCGGTGGCGAGGATCAAGGCCATTGGTCACCTCTGGGGGGAAAGGGGGGGCGCCGGCTCCGCCAGCGCCCCTTTGCCGTCCGCGCGGCGAGAAGGTCGCACCGCCTTCGGCTGTCGGGGTTTGTTGGGGCGCGGTCACTACCCGACTGACACCGCTCCGCCCTGTGAGCCGTAGCTCGCCCCGGCGGCAGGGGCCGTCTCCGTGGTCATCCCACCGGAGCCAAATAGGCGCCATAGGTCACGCTGGGGGTCGTGCCCGACAGCGTGGCCTTGATGCGAAGATGCGTGGCGCCGAGTTCGTGCTGCTCGATCAGCCGCCCGGACAGCGGGATTTCGTAAGTCCCCGTGGCGGTAACGGCCGGCAGGGTGGCGACGGCCACCGGCGAGGAAAACCCGCTGGCGGTGTCGGCCTCGATGCTGAACACGGCCTGTTCGTCGCCGGTCGTGCGGTCGATGGCGGTGACATGCACCACAGCGGCGAACGAGCCGAACTTGTCGGCGTCGAAGGCGATGCCTGTTTCGGCGGCGGTGCTGGTTTCGGCCCCATCGGAGGGGGCACGCAACACCAGGGCGGAGTCGAAGGTGCGGATGGCAACCATATGATGTTCCCCTCCCTTACGCGTTGTTGATGCGGGACAGGCGGGCCGCCGCCTTGGGGTGCTTCAGCACCATGGCCGCGAACCACTCGACCCGGGTACGGAAGGCCGGCTTGTTGGGCAGTTCGCCAAGGTCGCGCACGTCCACCGGGGCGGTCTGAATGCCGTGGAAGCTGCCCATGTCGAACTTCACCGCGTAAATGCTGGCGGTGTCGAGGTTGCCTGACCCATCGTCTTCGTCGAAGCCGAGAATGGCGTTGCCCTCGTCGTCGTCCTCGACGATCCCGATCGGGATGCCGGCATAGGCGGTGAGGGGACGGCCCAACTGGTCCACCGTCATCGTCACGGCGGCGGTGCCGGCGGCAAGGTCGGTGACCTTGCGCCGGAGTGTCTTGTTCATCAGGAGAAGGCTCGGGGTGCCCTGGATGGCGTCGATCAGTTCATTGACCTTCGCCAGGGTCAGGGTGGCGCCGCCGGTCGCAAGCTGGATATGCTGCCCGCCGGTCAGGCGCCGGTTCAGGCCGTCGAACTCGCGCGGGTCCGCCTCGCTGTTGCCGTCGAAGAAGGTCTTCGCCCACCGCAGGGCCAGGGCCTTGGACTTCAGGCCGTCATGCACCGCGCGAGCGTCGTTGGTGCCGGTGCCGGTCGAAACCAGGAAGGTGTCGTAGTCGGAATCGCCGCCGCAGATCTTCAGCGCCTCGACCTGCGGATTAACAATGCCAGTGCTTTCGCTGTAGCTTTCGCCGATGCCACGGAAGGCCACACCCGGAAGGGTGCCCTCGCGGTTATAGACATAGGCCGGGCCGTTGATGTTCTCGAACGGCAGGTTCAGCAGAACGGGATTTTCTCGGGCGAAGATCTCGACCACGCCCTGAACCAGGGGCGACGGATTGAGCTTGGCCCATTCGAGCAAGGTGAGCATGGCTTACGCCTTTCGCGCATAGCCGGCGGCGAGCTTCGCGGCCGGCGGCAGGGTGGACAGATCGATCTCGCGGGGCGTCGTCTTGGGCTTGCCGGTGTCGGTCTCGGGCACGTTCACCGTGCCGGCTCCGCCACCGAAAACGCCCGTGCCCTTGGCCTTCTGGAACCACTTGATCTTGTCGGCCGGGGACAGCCCATCCGGGATCAGCGGCTTCAACGCCTCGGGCACCTCGGACAAGAAGGCGTCGGCGACGGCGGACAACTCGGTTTCGAGCGCACGGCGCTTGCCAACTTCTTCGTCCAGACGAGCCTTCGGGATCATGTGTTCCGCCTTGTCGCTGGCGGCGGGAGCGGGAACGGCGCTATCGGGCGCCGGGGCCGGGGTATCGGTCATTGCTGGGTTCCCGGGAAGGTGGGGCCGGCGAAGCCGCCAACCCCCAGAGTTGCGGTTTCGTCGCGGCGCCGGGCCAGTTCGGCCAGGGCGTCTCCGCGCGTGCGGATGTCGGGGTTGTCGGCCAACATGGCATCGACCGGGGACCAGATGCCCAGATCAAGGCGCCGCTGGTAGGCGTCGAGGCGTTCCGCCTCGGACATGGACGTGCCGATCTCGCCGAAGTCGGTTCGCAGGGCGGCGGATTCGGGGATGGTGCCGGGCTGGTGGGTGTTCACCACCGCCTTCAGCACCTCGAACAGGCGGGCCTCGTAGACGCGCCACAGTTCCACGTCGTCTTGCCGTGCCTCCAGAAGGTCGCGGTTCTCCGCCTCCTTCGCCGCACCGGACTCGGCCTTGGCGTCCAACTCGAACACGTTGGCGGCCAGGTCGTTCGCCACGGCAGTTTGTTTGATGACGAACTCGACGGCCTTCAGCACCTCCTCGATGGGAGCGTTCGGCGCCGCGAACCCGAATTTGCCGTCGCTGGGCAGAGTGACGGCACGATCCGGGCCGATCTTGATGGTGTCACCAACCGGAACGCCGGCCGCCCACGCCTGACCGTGTGCCTGAAGCTCGATCGCCCGCCACAGGTTGGCGAGCGCGACGTTCACCGCCTGTTGCGCCTCGATCAGATCGTCGCCGCCGGGCAGGAAGAACGCATCGTCCGGGGCCTCATCGAACAGCGCGACGAAGGGCAGAACGCCATAGGGGTTCACGCCATCGGGATTCCCCGCCAGCGGCAGGACGTTGCCGCGCCAGTCCCTGCGCTGGTAGCTGGTGGCCGTCCAGTCCGAATAGATCGTGTCGGCATCGTTGGCGCCGGGGTGCGTGACGATGATCCGGGATGGGGCCTCGGGATCGTCGGCCACCACGTCCAAGATGTTGGGCGTGACCACGGCCAGGGTCGGCCGTGCGCCGTTCCAACCGACTTGCAAGGCGGTCGTCTTCAGCAGCTTTGTCAGCCGGTTGGCCTTCTTCAACGTCAGGTTGGCGCCGATTTCCCGGTACAGCGCCTCGCCGGCCGCTTGGTCCCAGCCGTCGAAGGACCGGACGGGAGGCGACTTGTAGACCATGGCCCGTTTGTTGGTGATCTTCCGCACAAGATTGATTTGGAACAGGCGGAAATCTTCTGGCCGGGACCAACGGCGCCGGATCAGCGCCAGCAGGTCTTCCGCCTGATTGTCACGATAGTATTTCAGCCAAAGCTCGGCCTTCGCCTTGCGCGCCGATGACGCCTTGACGAGAGACAGGAAGGGGTCTGCGCCCGACTTGCCAGAGAAGAAGCCCATGTCAAGAGAATACGGGATGCCGAAGTAAATATCAACGACTCACCGTGTGGCTTCCAATGTTTGTCACCTTCAATGAGAAGAACTCATTAAACGAGATTGGGGCGCATCCCGCTCTTTGCCGATATTTATTGTATAGATCGGTAACGTTTGTCATTGATTTGCACTGGTCTGCGCACATTGGCACTATGCTTCCTCCGTTCAGGACGCAGAGCGAAGCCGCCGGGCCGATGGCGTCGCAGTGCAGCCCCACCACCTCGTAGGGGTTCAGTTCGATGTCGCGGAGGGCGAAAATCGACCAAGCGAGGCTGTAAACGTGATCGTCATGCAGCCCCTTCGCCGCCTCGAACACGGGGATGCTGCCCTTGCTGGTGCCGGTCGATTCCAGGCGGTATTCGAAGACGGCCATCTCGGCCAACAATCGCTCGAACGCTGGGTGGATGTGCAACCTCCCCTCGCTCGCCGCATTGTAGACAGCGGTGAAGGCACTGGCTTGCCGCTCACGGGTGGCGGACACAAGCTCATGGTCAAATGTCTGTTCGCCGCACCATGCCGCGATGTCTTGGGCGTTGTAGCTCTCGATTCCCGCCCGCGACATGCCGAAGCTTTGAGCGTATTTCGTGAATGCTCTTTTGATGCCAGCCGCCGAACTGAAGGTGATGGCGTCCGAGGCCAGGACGTAGAAGTGTTCTTCCTCCCCGATTAGCGTCTTCAAGGTCGCGGTCGTCACCGTGCAATCACCGTGCAAGCTGAAGCCGTAAGCACGATCCAGCCCGCCGCCCACCGCGTAGGCCGCGCCGTTCACCAGGGTCGGAACATCAATGGCGTAGCTCTCCCGGCATTTTTCGATCAGTTCAGCCGGGAACAGAGCCGATGACGCGGCGGTCCACTGGTTGAGGTGCTGTTGCGCGAACTCGGCCGGCAGCATCTGCGCCGCCCGGCTCCGCAGCTTGGCCGGGGCGATCCAGCGGGGGCCACGGGCGATGGCGTCTTCAAGGTCGCGGTATTGGATGTGGCTGAACAACAGCGACGGATCGGCGCCGCGCTCCGCCACCTGTGCCAGGGTGAACAAAGGCGAAGACCGCGAACCCGTGGTCGAGTCCACCAGAACCAAGCCGTCTTCGGTATCGATCGTGCTGGAGGCGAGCGTCTGGTAAACCGTGTCAGTGCGGGCAGCATGAAGTTCCGAAACCTGAGCCACCGACAGCTTCTTTCCGTAAAGCGAAGCCGCGTTCGCCGGGAATCCTTGGATGATGTTGCCCAAGGCTTCATAGGCGATGCTGTCGGCACCGACCTTGATCGAGCCTTCGTCTACCAGGAGCTTGGAATAGGGTGTTTGCTCGATGATTGTCTTGGCCAATTTGAACGCGGTATCAACGCTTTGCCGTTCGCTGTTCGCCACGATGGCGACGGTCTGCGTCTTGCGCGTCAAAAAGCGCCAGACCACAATCAATGCGCTTACAACCGTTTTGCCGTGCCGTCTCGGCCAGCAAAGCACAACCGTGGCGAAACCACCATCGAGGGCCTGCCGGATCGCCTCCTTTACCTCCTCATTGGGCAGGACGTAGGGCTCATATCCGCCCTTCTCGGATGGAATCTGGGGCTTCGTATCCGAAATCCACCGGAAGAAGCCTTCGGAGCCGTTCCGCCATGCCGAAATTCGGGATTTCAGGTCGGTTTTTGCCATCTCAGGCCCCCATTTCGGTCGGATACAGGCGCCGAAGCGCCTCAATAGACAGCGGCGCGTCGTAGGTGGCGAATGCCGTCAGGGGCAGGCCGTTCTTCCAGGCGCGATAACGGGTGTCCCCGAGAACTTCCTTCTGGAACGCGGCGGACTGTCGGCGAAGCCATTGCTCATAGGACAAGTCCGCCGACACCGGGCCGAACTGGGATGCCTGCTCCCCGGTCGGGGCCTCGTCCAGGTCGATTCCCATCTCGCGGAAGGTCCGCAGCAGCGGCAGGGCGACGGAACGGCATGAGGGGTGCCGGGGTGGTCGCGGGGCGTTGGGATCATCAAAACGCCACGCGCTGCCCGATAGGGCGGAGCATTGGCGCGAGGTGCGGCTGTCGAGGGTCGCCAAGAATCGCCAGCCCTTCACCACCCCATCGGGGCCGCTGTTTGCCTCGTAGACTGCCATCCGGGCGCGGTTGCCGGTCGCGTTGATCGCCGTGCGGGCCAGCCGTTCGGCGCTGGTGCGGCCCATCTCGTCCACCACCTCCAGGCGCTTCCGAAGCTGGGGGAAGGTTTCGCCCAAACTGGCACCCTGCCGAAGCTCGGATGTGACGCGATTCATCACATCGTCGGCGAGCTTGCGGCCCCAGCGGGTCCACGACATACCGTCATGCGGCACATCGGCCGCCTTGGCGAGAAGCTGGGGGTCTACGTCGATGAACCGGACGGTGAACGATGCAGCGCCGGCTTGCACGGCGAGTGGTTCCAGCGCCTTCAGGGCACCGGCCACAGCGGGGGACGTGGTTTCGATGGTGGCGGCCAGAGCATCGGCGATCCGGCCTTCCACGGCCTCGCCAAGGGCGCGTTGCAGGGTCAGAAGCTCAACCCGCAAAGCCAGGAGGCGGGCCAGACTGAAGGGGGCGTCATCCGGCGCCCGGCGGCGGATCTCGGCTTCGACCGTCTCCAAGGCGGCGGCGATGTCGGCGGCGATCAGGGCCAAGGTATGCCCGGCCAAGCCGTCAAGGCGGAGAGCATGGCGCAAGAGGATGTCATCGGGGGTCAGCATGTCACCTCCGGGCGGCCAGGATGATGAAGAGGGCGGTGGCTAGGGATGGGGCAAGGAAGGCGGTCATCGCCACCATGACGGCATCCACTCCCAGGCCGGGCCAATCGACGCGGCGCAGCCAGCGGGGGGCGGTCATGGCTCGTCCCCCAGGATGACGGCCGCGTGCGCGTCGATGGTCTTCCCGGGCGTGATGTCCTTTGCGCGGCGCTTCGTGCCAAGCTGGGTGAGGACGCGGCCAAGGCTGTTGACGAGCTTGCAGTACACGTCAACGTCCGCCGTGCCACCCGTGGCGATGGCGCATTCGATGCGTTCGCTTTGGATCATCAGGCCGGCGGCCCGTTGGATCAGCGCCCACTCTGCCGTGGATGGGGTTGCGCCAAGGTCGGTTGCCAAGTCGGCGCAAATTGCCTTGTACCGCCGGGCCTCGGTCGTGCGGCCATCCACGGCCTTTCCGCCGATGACCAGTGTGGATGGCATATCCATCCCAGCCGGATCGTTGGTCATTTGTGGCACCTCCGCCCGCGCAACACGGATGCAACACGTGTCTTCAAGTCATTGAAAATAAATGCGTATTTCGTGCCATTCAGGCTTGAAGCCTGACGGTCAGAGGTTCGGGCCTTCCAACCGGGGCACAACCAGAGGGGGAACGCACTGGTCCCCCGACCGTATTTCCTATTCATCGCGCTCGCTCCAATGCCGGGCCGGTTGGGCAGGAAGCGGGGCCGGAAGGTCGGAATAGCGGCCGGTCGCCGGGTCGTAGGCCAGGACAGCGGAACCGATCTTGCCCACCGACTTGTGCCGGCACTTGCGGATGAAGATCTCAGTCTGTGGGGTTGCTGCGTCGGTGACGCGATGCACGACCACCCCAAGGTCAGCCTTGTTCGCCCAATTGGCCGAACCGCTGATGTCGTAGAGGGTTGGAACCGGGAGCTTGCCCGATTCCCGCAGCATCTTTGCCGGATGGGCCACGAACCAGACGTGGACACCTCGTTGTGCCGCGAACCGCTTGACCTTCGACAGGCAGGCCGAAACGTACTCGGTCTCGGTCATGTTCGAGGGGCGGCGGTGTTCGAGTTCGTTCCAGGGGTCGAGGGCAAGCCCTTTGATGCCGTAGCGCATGACGGCGGCAGCAGCGGTTTCGAGTACCCAGTCCAGAGTGGGACTTTCATCGTCGGCCCTGATGAAGGTGAAATGCTCTTGTACCCAGTCCAGGGAGCGGGACAGGTCCGCCTCGGTCATGCGTGGACGAGGGCCGCTCCAGAACGGGGTGCCGATGTGCTTCTCGACCAACTTTGACAGGTGTTCGTCTGGTGGGTTTTCGAAGCTGCACACCGCGAACCGCCACCCATGGGTGAGGGCCAAATTGACCATCACCGCGTCGATGAACTCCGATTTGCCGCTGTTCGGGACACCGGTGACGACGGACAGTTCGCCGGGCCGGATGGTCAAGAAGGTGTCGAGCGAGCGAAATCCGGTCGAGTGCGCCCGCTGGCGTCCGTGCCGAAACAGGTTGAAAACCTCGTCACGGAAGTCGTCTGCATCATGAAGGGAGCGGATCGGCCAGGGGCGCGCGGAGGCGATGCACTCGCGCAACACGTCGGCGCCGTCGCCCACCAGAACCTCGTTTGCGTCCTTCCTCTGAGCGTCGTTCGCTGTCGGCCAATCAACGCGCCAGCACCGTTCCCGCCCCAACCGCCGGGCCAATTCTTCGGCCAGGGCACGGCCTGGGGCGTCTGCATCGGTGGCGAGGATGATCTTCTCGACGCTGGCCAGTTCATCGCGGCAGTTCCACACGTACTCGAACTTGGCGTCTTCGTCGGGATCGATCTCGCCATCCCGGACCTGTTGCGGGGCACCATCGGGCACCGACAAGACATTGCTGAACCCAGCTTCCCGCAGGGACAGGGCGTCAATTTCGCCCTCTACGATCAAGATTTCCTTGCATCCTGCGATGTGGTCGATGCCGTAGAAGACCTTTTCGGCCCCCTTCTCTTGCTTGAACCGCTTGTCGCTGGTCCGATACTTGACGTTCACCACCTCGCCGCCACGACGATAAGGGAAGGCGATGGCCCCGATGGTGGCGCCTTGGTCACAACCGGGCATCCAGGTTTTGACATAGGAGACACCCGCCGCGTCGAGGGTCGCCGGGCTGATGCCGCGCTTGCCGAACCATCCGATCACGCCTTCGGGGAGGGCATTCGGGGTGAACGCGGGCTTGACAGGCTTGGGCTTCGTCCGGGAACGGGGACGCGGGGCGTAGTCGTCATGATCGTGGGCACCCACGCCACCGCTCCAACCGCAGTTGTGGCACTTCCAGACGGCCCCGCCTTCCGTGTCCAGCGTCACCGACAGGCAGGGGTCCGCCTTGTGCTTGCGGGTATGGCTGCACTGAGGGCAGCGGATCTTCGCGTCGCCCTGGGTGTAGCGGGGGAGGCGGATGCCGTGTTCGAGGAGGCGTTCCGAAAGGCTCATATCAGCACCACCCGTCATCTTGCCGCGCCGCGATCGGCGCTTGCTGGTGGTCCGTCCACCGTTCTTGGTTCAGCCAGGTTGTCGCCTGGGCCACGTATTTCGGGTCCGTGCGAGCTTGCGCCACGGTGGCCGCATAGTTCTCGGCGCCCCGAATGATCGCGTCTGGATCGGCACCGTTCTTGATCGCTGCCGCGAACAGCTTCGCCGCCGGCTTGCGCGGGTTGCCGTGGGGGCCGCGACTGGGATAGGCCGACCAGAACGCTTCAAAGGCTCGATCGATCAGACCGTCTGTTTTTGTTTTTTGGTTCATTGATGGTTTGGGTGCACTGGGGTGCAGGGGTGAGGTGCACTCCAATGCAGGGGTTGACGCTTCACCCCTGTACTGTGGTGCAGGGGTAGGGGTGCACTCGGGTGCAGGGGTGCATTCCAGTGCAGGGGTGCACTCGGGTGCAGGGGTAGAGGCGCAGATGATGCTGTAGACCATCACGCCACGCGGGCCGGTTCCGACCACGGCAATCTCACCGGCCTCAATCAAATCGTGCATAATCACTCGCGCTTGCCGTTCTTTGATCCTGGCAAGCCGTGCCAGGGTGGGGACGGAAGGCCACGCGTGCAGCTCGTCGTTAGCGAAGTCAGCCAAGGCCAACAGCACCACCAGGGCACTGCCCGACATGCGAGAGCGTTCCCACACGAGCTTTGATGCCGCGATACTCACGGTTTGCTCCCGATACGTTCTTCGTAGATTCGCCGCAGAGTTTCGGCCTGCTTGGGCGACAGCCGCTTTCCTCGCTGGACACGAACGGAAAGATCGGCAACGAAGCGGCTCTCCCATACGTTCAGGAGCCCCCCGGCCCGGCGTAGACGGTCGAGCATCGCGGCAAGGCCGATCTCGCGGCGCGCCTCGTGGCGCGGTGGGGCAGCAGCCAGGGCGCGCGCCAAGTCGTGCAACGTCAGATTTGCCCCGCCCAACGTCCGCCGGATCGCCGCGACCGTCGCCAAGACTTCGCCGTCGTGATCCGATGCGAGACGCGGAATCAGCTTCTGGAGGCGGTCGGCGACGGGGGCGAGGGCGGCGGTCATGATCTACGTCGCCAGAGACAGGTCGAGGTCGTGCAGAACGGCTTCCAGCCGGGCCAGACCGATCGGGCCAAGGCCGGGAACCAACCGCAACCAGCGGCGGCCCATCCGGGCAGCGCAACCCGCAGTACGGACGCGCTCGCGGTAGAGAACGTCGGCGACGTGCCACGGCAGACGGCCTTCAGCGGCCAGACGGCGCAGTTCCGGGGTGGTATCCCGTTCGCCGCGCGGGAGTGTGACGCGGGACGTCACAGCGAGCCCTCCTGTTCGGCGATCCAACGCAGGAGCGTCGATTTGCGTGCGCAGAGCAGGCTTCCAAGTTTGAACGTTGGGATGCGCGACTTCTCGCACAGGTGGTACACCTTCCGGCGCTGTCCACGATCACCGAAGATGAATTCCGCGATCTCTTCCGCTCCCCTCAATAGGTCATGCGAAAGGCAAGCCGGTGGCGTTGCGGGAAAATCCCGCTCATTCAGTGCTGACATTTGAAACCCCTATTCGGTCTTAGGGTGTGTCTGTATTGGTCTCTTCCTCAGTGAAGAGAGCGTCCACAACCTGAAAAACTTCGTTGAGATTAAAGATCATCATGAAGTCCGCCGGTTCATCCCCCATTGGGCGCGTAACGGGGATCTTCAATTCTTTGCCGTGCGTATGGGCCAAGGCGAAATCGCCCGACCACTCTCCGGTTTCAGCCACGCAGAGGCGCACATAGACCGGCTCGCCGCGCTTGGCGCGCTGGAAGAAGTCCCCTCCCGAGTGGCTGCGCAACCAATCTGCAATCTGAGTCTGGGTGACCATGTCGATCCCGGAGCGGGCCGCCTTGCCCAGCACCCGCGCGATTGCGATTTCGCTTGTGTCGAACAGTTTGGCCTTCCCGCGACCGTAAAACCGCGTTTCGGCGGTTGGCAGGATCATCCGGCGATCTACCCATTGTCGAAATTTGCGCTCATCGGCGCTGGCGAGGTTCGCCGCTTCCTCCTGGGAAAACTCACTTCTGGCCATGATCCGTATCCTGAGCGTTTTGTAATCCATTGTCGTTGAACGGAGATATAGCATCGAGGCGGAAAGTTCGCAAGAGTGTGCGAACATGCGTTGATCGGTTTCCGGGACGGTGCTAATCTTTCCCACAGGTTCCGCAGATGCGGAAACGAAGCCGCCGCCCCGGATGCGACCCGAGGCGGCGGCAGAACCCAAGCCAGCCGGAGAAACACGCAATGGCTCAGGACTCAAATGATAACCGCAAGGACACGCTTCGCTCCAGGTTCCCCTTCATGTGGGAGCGCAAATTGCCGGATGGCGGCCATGAGGTGGGAGCCTACGCCCGTGCCAACGGCGACGGCACCGTGACGATCTTCACCTTTGATCCTGCGATTCCTGATGAGGTCGAGAAGACCTTTTCAGACGCCGGAGTGCTGCTCACCCGGCCGGGTACCTCGAAGTAGGAGGGCGCTATCATGAGCGTTCGGAAACGAATCCTCCCGAGCGGCGAAATCCGCTGGCTGGTCGACTATAAGGACCAGACCGGAGCCCGCCGCGCCCGTCAATTTGCGACCCAGAGAGAGGCCAAGGCATGGGAGGCCACGGCCAAGGTCGAGGTGGTGGCGCGCACCCACGTTCCCACGTCGCAGGCCGTCACAGTCCGCGAGGCGATCGAGAATTATCTTAAGCATTGCGAGGCCCGTGTTGGGGCCGGCGAAATGGAGCGGCGCTCGTTGGCTGATGTAAAGTCCAAGCTGGCCCATGTCACCGGAGAGAATGGCATCCCCGAAGTGCTGCTGCCGGACGTCAGCTTTACCGTGGCCGATGCGATGCGGCTCCGTTTGGTTGCGGCGGGTGTTTCGGGCGCCAATGCAGGCAAGATCGCGGGCACTCTGCGCACCATGCTCAATTGGGCCAAGGATACCCGCTTGATCGGCCAGAATCCGCTTTCCGGCCGTAAGATGAAGCGGGGATCGCGGGAGAAGGTCCAAGTTTCCATCCCCTCACAAGAGCAGATTTCAAAGTTGTTGGAGGCTGCCGATAATTTGCCAGGATCTTACCCACGGTATATTCGTGCGGCGGTCTTAACGGGATGCCGGGCAGGGGAGCTTCGTGGACTTCAGTGGCGTCATGTGGATTTTGCCGCTGGTACGATCTCCGTTGAACAGCGGGCGGAACAGGATGGAAGCATAGGCCAGCCGAAGACAGCCTCGGGACATCGCCGGGTGCCGGTGCCGGTGGGGCTTCTGGCGAAGCTGAAGGAAGCCTTTTTGGCGTCGGGCCGCGATCTTGATCGCTTCGTCTTCACCGATCCGCCACGCAAGCCTGCCAAGCCCAAGAAAGGGGAGGCGCCCAAGTCGGCGCCGCTACCGGCGAACGAGCCATTGGACCACGATAATTTCGGCAATCGTTGGTGGCGTCCCATGCTGAAGCGCCAGGGACTGGAGAGCCTGGACTTCCACCATCTCCGCCACTATTACGCTTCCGCCCTGCTGAATGCCGGTGTTCCGGTGACGGAGGTGTCGCGACGCCTGGGGCACGCCGATCCGAGCATCACCTTGAAGATCTACTCGCACGCGCTCCCGGAGGCATCGTCTGGGGCCGAATTGGCGGGTATCGAGGCTGGGTTGACTTCCAAGGTGTGAACGCAACACGGATGCAACACGCTGTATAGAAAACATTGATTTCGTTGAGGAATTTAGCCCTTTT
>NZ_AQPH01000080.1 GCF_000442515.1 Magnetospirillum fulvum MGU-K5
TTCGGCGCAAGCGATTCCAGCGCCCCCAGGCGCCGAACCGCGTCGCCCTCGGCGGGGAGATCGGCCAGCAGCGCCGAGACATTGTGGCCGCCAACGATCAGGCTGGGGGCGATCTCGGCCAGCGGAGCCAGAACGAACCGCCGTTCGCTCAGCCGTGGGTGGGGGAGGGTCAGTCTTTCGCTATCGATCATTTCGTCGCCCATCGCCAGAATGTCGATATCGATCAGGCGCGGTCCATACCGGACCGAGGCGACCCGTCCCAGGCGGGCCTCGATCTCCTTGATCCGGGTCAGCAGGTCGAGCGGCGCGATCTCGGTCGTTCCCGCCACCGCCATGTTGAGAAAGGCGGGTTGGTCGAGGACATGCATCGGGGCCGTCTCCCACACCGAGGAGCGGTCACCGATCGTGACGATGTCGGCCAAGGCCGCCAAAGCCGCAGTCAAATTGGCGGCCCGGTCGCCAAGATTGGTCCCCAGGCCGAGATGGACGGGACGCAGACTCATGTCAGGCAATGATATCCGGGATCAAGGCGTTTTCCAGTCCGGCAATTTCGTCTTTCAACGCCAGTTTGCGTTTCTTCAGCCGTTGCAGCCGTAACTGATCGAACGGCAAGTCCGCCGCCGCCTGGGCAATCAGCTCGTCGAAACGGCGGTGTTCGGATTTTAATTCGGCAAGCCGTCGCCGCACGTCTTCGAGAATGTCGTCGTTCATGACAGGATGACACCGTTAAAACCAGCCTAGACGGTAGCAGAACTTGGTTGGAAACGGTATGGGTAAGGTCAAGCCTTTAGGGAGCGAGCGGAATGGCGACCAAACGAATTGGCATCCTGACCAGCGGAGGTGATTGCGCCGGTCTCAACGCGGCGTTACGGGCGGTGGTGCATCGTGCGATTCGGAATTACGGCTGGCGTGTTTTCGGGATCCGCGATGGCAGCATGGGCCTGATGGAACGCCCGCTGGATTTTGTCGAGTTCGATCTTTCCCTGGTCACCGGCGATATGCTGCGGCTGGGCGGAACGATACTGGGGACGATCAACAAGGGTGACCCGTTCCATTATCCGATGCCGGACGGAACCTTCCGCGACCGGTCGTCAGAGTTTGTCGAGGGCTATCGCGAACTGGGAATCGAGGCGCTGGTGGTGATCGGCGGCGACGGTTCGATGCGAATCCTCAATCAACTCTGCCGCCAGGGCGGGATCCCGATGGTCGGGATTCCAAAGACGATCGACAATGACGTCGCCCATACCGATTACGCGATCGGTTTTTCCACCGCGCTTGATGTCGCGGGCGAGGCGATCGACCGTCTGGCTCCCACCGCCGCCAGCCATCACCGGGTGATGATCCTGGAAGTGATGGGCCGCGATGTCGGTCACATCGCGATCAATGCCGGTGTCGCGGGCGGTGCCGACGTGATCCTGATCCCCGAACTGCCCTATACGCTGGAAGGGATCGCCAACAAGATCGCCGACGTCCGGGCCGAGGGCCGCAACCACGCCCTGCTGGTGGTGGCCGAGGGCTGCCGCACTGAAACGGGTGAGTCGATCACCAAGATTCAGAGCGGTGGTGAAGCCCGTTACGGCGGCATCGGCCAATATCTGGCGGCGCGGCTGACCGATCTGGTCGATGCCGAAACCCGCGTGACCGTGCTGGGCCATGTCCAGCGCGGCGGGGTGCCGTCGATGCGTGATCGCGTCATCGCGTCGGCCTTTGGCGTCCATGCCGTCGATCTGATCTCGGCCGGACGGTTGGGCCGGGTGGTGGCGTGGCAGCATGGACAGGTGGTCGATGTGCCGATCACCGATGTCGCCAACATCACCCGCGCGGTCGATCCGTTCGGAACCCTGGCCCAGACCGCGCGCGGTCTCGGCATCTATATCGGTGAAATGGCGTCCTGATCCGTTTCGGAGGGTGAGGCGTGGGGCAATCCCCCACGCCTCAAACCATCGGAAACAAGGTGGACTTCCGAACCCGACCCGCTGCTATCGGCAGCGGGACAGCCGGTTCATTTGCTCGACCGTGGCGGTCGCGGCGGCACGGGTGGTGCAGCCGGGGGCCGCCGGGGCGGGGCGGGGCGCGACGACAGGAGCGGGCGGCGGTGCGACCGGATCGGTCGCCGGGGCCGCTGGCGGCGGTTGCAGCGCTTGCGGCTGGGCCGTGGGTGCCGGAGCCGGAGGAATCTGTGCCGCAGGGGGCTGGAGTGCCGGGCTCGGCGCGACCGGAGCGGGCATCTCGGGAGATACCGGAGCTTGCACCACCGGAGCCACAGGCGCGGGCACGACCGGCGCTTGCGCCGCCGGAGCCGGGGCGATCAGCGGAACCGGGCCGCGCGGCGGCGGCGGCGGAATGGGCAGCGGCGGCGGAGCCGGTCGGGCAACCGGCAGCGGCGGCTGGGGTGCCGACGGCTTGGCCGGGGCGGCGACTGGGGACTTGACCGGGGCCGGAGCCGTGGGGGCCACAGGCGGCGGTGTCAGCACGACCGGGGCGGTCTCGGACGGGACACTCGCGGCAGGTGCCGGTTCGGGCGCGGCTTCGACCGGCGGCGGGGCCGGGGGTGTCGGCTCGGGCGGCCTCGGCAAATCGAGCATGGGGTCGGGGCTGGACAGCGGCGGTCCGGCCAGGACATTCAGGAAATCGCCGACAGAGTCGACGACGTCACCGACGATCTTTTCAACGTCGGATGGCGGCGCAGAGCGCTGCTCCCCCGCCAGAACGACGGACGGGAGCAGCAGCAGGCACAGCAGAGAAAGCGCTTTCTGCGCCATGTTCTGTTTAGTCCGCCAGATCGATTGAATAATTCTCGATCACCGTGTTGGCGAGCAGGGCGCGGCACATGTTCTCGACCGATTCGCGGGCCTTGACCGGGTCGGTTTCGGCGATGTCGAGTTCGATCAGCTTGCCCTGACGGACGTCGTCAACGCCGGTAAAGCCGAGCGAGGACAAGGCATGCTGCACGGCCTTACCCTGGGGGTCGAGGACGCCGGTCTTGAGGGTTACGAGGACTTTGGCTTTCACGTCGGGGTCATCCGCTTGCAAGAAACAGGGAGAGAAGGAGGGCAGGGCGCACCGCGTTCGTGCGCGCCCCGCTCGGCTCCGGTCACTGCATGGTCTGGGGACCTTTGAGGTCGCGGGGGCCGCCTTCGGGCAGGATGCCCAGACGACGGGCGACTTCCTGATAGGCTTCCTCGACCCCGCCGAGATCGCGGCGGAAGCGATCCTTGTCCATCTTGTCGCCGGTGTGGATGTCCCACAGACGACAGGAATCCGGGCTGATTTCGTCGGCCAGCACGATCTGCATATCGTCGCCGTTATAGAGGCGGCCGAACTCGATCTTGAAATCGACCAGACGGATGCCGACGCCCAGCAACAGACCGGACAGGAAATCGTTGATCCGCAGCGCCAGGGACATGATCTCGTCGAGATCCTGGGTGTTGGCCCAGCCGAAGGCGGTGATGTGCTCTTCGGACACCATCGGGTCGCCGAGCGCGTCCGACTTGAAATAATACTCGACGATCGAGCGCGGCAGCGGCGTCCCCTCGGTCAGACCGAAGCGGGTCGCCAGCGAACCGGCGGCGACGTTACGGATCACCACTTCGAGCGGAATGATCTCGACTTCGCGGACCAGCTGCTCGCGCATGTTGAGGCGGCGGACGAAGTGGGTGGGAATCCCGATCTCGCCCAAACGCAGCATCAGATATTCGGAAATGCGGTTGTTCAGAACACCCTTGCCGGTGATGGTTCCCCGCTTCTGGTTATTGAAGGCGGTGGCATCGTCCTTGAAGTACTGAACCAGGGTTCCGGGCTCGGGTCCTTCGAACAGGACCTTGGCCTTGCCCTCGTAAATCTGTCTGCGTCTGGCCATGAAAGATATCCGGGTGTGGGTGCGCCCTTGGCGCGTGGCGACGGGGAAGGGATCGGTCAACCTCTCCGTCGATCAATCGAGGCTTGGTATAGCAGGGACCGTTCAGCGAAACAACGCCATGTCGCCCCCATCAGGGTGGGGACGGGTCTTCACTTTCGCAAGGGGTGGCGCGCTACGGAGCAAGCGCCCGGCGACTAAGGGGTTTGGAACCGGAGCGCAAGCGACTGGCGCACTGAGCGCCCGCGCCTCGTGGCGCGAAGCCAAGCCGCCGGAGGCGGCGCCCGGCGAGGGGCTTATACGACCTGGACGCTGCCAAACGGAACGTCGAGGCTGAAGGCCTCGGTCAGGCTCATTCCCCGCGCCGCCGTCAGCAGGGCGCGGATCACCCCGGAATGGGTCACCACCACCGTTTGGGCCGCGTCGGGCCGGGCGGCGATCTCGGCGGTAAAGGCATGGGCGCGGGCGGCCAGTTCGGTAAAGGTCTCGCCGCCGGGCGGGCGGGCGGTGACGAAATCGGCGCACCAGGGGTCAAGCACGTCGCGCGGGATGTCGTCCCAGCGCAGCCCTTCCCACGCGCCGAAATCCATCTCGGCCAGCCGAGGGTCCAGTGTGACCGGCAGGCCCAGTCGCTCCGCCAGCAGGCGGCAGCGGGTCGCCGGGCTGGAGATCAGCCGCCATGGTCCGGGCGGCAGGGCGGCGCGGACGGCGGCAGCCTCGGTCTCGAAACTGTCGGCCAGGGGGAGGTCGAGCCGTCCATAGCACAGCCCGGAGGCCCCGGCGGGGGTGGTGTGACGGACCAGAATCACCGCAGCCCCAGCAGAGTCAGCAGCACGGCGATTTCGGCCAGTTGCTGGGTCGCTCCCAGGCAGTCGCCGGTATAGCCGCCCAAACGGCGCGACAGCCACGCCGCCGCGATTCCCCACACCAAGGCGGCGACGGCAAGGCAGGCGAAAGCGTGGGAGGCGGGCAGGGCCAGCAGGGGAAGGCCGCCCAGCAACAGTGGCAGAGCCAGCCGTCCGCCGCGCAGGCGGCTGGTGACCGGGGCGGCGCGGCTCGGTTCGGTCCGGGCATAGGGCAACACCGCCATCAGTGCAGCGGCGGCGGCGCGTGACAAAGCGGCGGCGGCAATCGGCGCGGTCAGCAGCCAGCCGGGGGGCAGATCGGTCAGGGCCAGCCATTTAAGGCCGAGCAGGACGATCAGCCCGACCACGGCAAAGGCGCCGACGCGGGAATCCTTCATGATTTCGAGGACCCGCGCCCGGTCGGGACCGCCGCCGCCGAACCCGTCGCAGGAATCGGCAAACCCGTCCTCGTGCTGGGCTCCGGTCAGCAGCAGGCCCAGCCCCAGGGCCAGACCGGCGGCAATCGCGGGGGACAGCGCCGATCCGGCCAGGATCAGCACGCCGCCACTGATCGCGCCCAATCCCGCCCCGATCAACGGCCACCATCCGGTGGCGCGCCGCCAATCGTCGGCATCGAGCGGGGTGTGGATCGGCAGGGGGAGACGGGTGAAATAGAGCAGGGCGGCAAGCAGGGCGCGCCCTTCGTTGCGAAGCGCGCTCATTTCAGCCGGAGCGGCAGACCCGCCACCATCAGCCAGGCCTCGGTCGCCGCCGCTCCGGTGCGTTGGCCCAGCCAGCCGCACAGATCGCGAAAGCGGCGCAGGTCGGCATCCATCGGCACCGGGCTCCAGCCGATCTCGTCGGCGACGATCAGGGTCGGCCACGGCGCGGCGCGGGCGGCCTCGATCAGGCGGTCCCACTCGGCCAGGATCGCTGCATCATCCTGGTCAAAGCGGGCGGCGGCCCAGGTCACCACGCTGTCGAGCAGAACACCGGCGGGCGGCGACGGCAGCGCCGCCAAAGCCGCCGGAACGTCGGTGGGGGCTTCCAGGGTCAGCCACTCGGCCGGGCGTTCGGCGCGGTGACGGGCGACGCGGGCGGCCATCTCGGCATCGTCGGGATCGCTGGCGTAACAGGCGATAAAGGCGACGCTTCCGCCCCAGCTTTGGGCGATATCGACGGCGCGGGCGCTCTTGCCGCTACGGACCGGGCCGGTGAGAAAGATCAGATCGCTCATGGTCGGCGAACTCTGGAACGAGGAAGTCGGAAAAGTCCAGTTCAAATTGCGCGGTTTCCCCTCATTTTCTGCGGGTTTGCCGCGAGTGGCTCCGCCCAGCGTTTGGGGTAGTTTGATATTGACAGAAGACGTCCGGACACAGTACGCACCACCCAAGGTGGGATTGTTTCCCGCCTTGTAAGCAGCCCTCGCCGAGGGGGGCGAAGGCACTGTCCCACGGAGGTTGTCAATGCGGATCGTACTGGTCCATCCCAACTACCATTCTGGTGGAGCCGAAATTGCCGGCAAGTGGTCGCCGGCTTGGGTCGCCTACCTGGCTGGCTATCTGAAGGCCAACGGGTACAGCGACATTCGCTTCATCGACGCGATGACCGACGATCTGAGCGAGAAGCAGCTCCGTGCCCAGTTGACCGCCCTGAAGCCCGACGTCGTCGGCTGCACCGCGATCACGCCTTCGATCTACAAGGCCGAGCGCGTCCTGGAGATCGCCAAGGAAATCAATCCGAAGGTCGTCACCGTGCTGGGCGGCATCCACAGCACGTTCATGTACCAGCAGATTCTGATGGAAGCGCCCTGGATCGAAGCGATTATTCGCGGCGAAGGCGAGGCGGTGTTCCTCAATCTGGTGCGGGCGATCGATCAGGGGCAATGGCCGGATTCGCGCGGCCAGATCAAGGGTATCGCCTATATCGACGGCACCAAGGTCATCGCCACCCCGGCCGAACCGCCGATCAAGGATGTCGATTCGATCGTCGCCGATTGGAGCATCCTCGACTGGGACAAGTACAATTACATCCCGCTCGGCACCCGCGTTGCCAGCCCGAACATGGCGCGCGGCTGCCCGTTCACCTGCTCGTTCTGCTCGCAGTGGAAGTTCTGGCGTGACTACCGCGTTCGCGACCCCAAGAAGGTGGTCGATGAAATCGAAACGCTGTATCGCGACCACAAGGTGGGCTTCTTCATCCTTGCCGACGAAGAGCCGACCATCAACAAGAAGAAGTTCATCGAATTCTGCCAGGAGATGATCGACCGCAAGCTGCCGGTGCTGTGGGGTATCAACACCCGCGTGACCGACATCCTGCGTGACGAAGACCTGCTGCCGTTCTATCGCAAGGCCGGTCTGGTCCATATCTCGCTCGGCACCGAGGCGGCGGCTCAGCTCAACCTCGATCTGTTCAACAAGGAAACCACCGTCGCCGAGAACAAGCGGGCGATCGAGCTTCTGCGTAAGAACGGCATCGTCGCCGAGGCCCAGTTCATCGTCGGTCTCGACAACGAGACCCCCGAGACGCTGGAAGAGACCTATCGCATGGCGATGGACTGGCAGCCGGACATGGCCAACTGGTCGATGTTCACGCCGTGGCCGTTCTCCGATCTCTTCCGCGAGATGGGCGACAAGGTCGAAGTGTTCGACTTCGAGAAGTACAACTTCGTCACCCCGATCATGAAGCCCGCCGCGATGGAACGCGCCGAGCTGCTTGACCGCGTGATGGCCAACTATCGCCGCTTCTACATGTACAAGGCGTTCATCGGCTATCCGTTCGCCAAGGGCGATCCGGTCCGTCGCCGCTATCTGTGGGGCTGCCTCAAGGCGTTCTTGAAGAGCGCGTTCGAGCGTAAGTTCTACGATCTCGGCAAGGCCGGGTACTGGGGTCCGCAGTCGAAGAAGAATGTTGATTTCCACTTCGACGAAAGCCGCAAGCGCGGTGCCGACGCGATGGAAGCCTCGGCCGAGTGGAAGAGCATGCCGAAGGCCAAGCAGGATCTGTTCGACGCCGCTCTGGCGGCCCGGGCCTGCGGCGGCAGCACCCAGCAGTTGGACGAGCATGACGAGTTCAACCGTCCGGTTGGTCACGTCGATGTCGACTCGCCCGAAGCTGCGGCGATGATGGCCTGTGGCGGCGGCAAGCAGCAGATGGAAGGCACGACCCAGGTCGCCAAGATCTAACTGGGTGGTGTAGAGGAAAAGAGACCCCGCCGAACTCCGGATATTCCGGAGGGCGGCGGGGTTTCGCTTTTCCGCCCTTCGTTCCCATATTTACGAGACCGCCAGCGGAGAACCCGACCGTGACCGAGTCCCCCGAACCGATTCTTGCCCCCGTCGAATACACCCCCGCGCCGCCCGACCTTCCGCGTCGCGCCCGCGCCCTGATGATCCAGGGAACCGCATCCGACGTCGGCAAAAGCATGGTGGTGGCCGGCCTGTGCCGGGCCTTTACCCGCCGGGGGTTGGTGGTGCGCCCGTTCAAGGCGCAGAACATGAGCAACAATGCCGCCGTCGCCAGCGACAGCGATTTCCCGCCCGGTCCCGATGGAACCGCGCCCAAGGGGGAAATCGGCCGGGCTCAGGCGGTGCAGGCCCGCGCCTGCAAGGCGGCGCCCTCGATCCACATGAACCCGGTACTGTTAAAGCCGCAGACCGATATCGGGTCCCAGGTGGTGCTGCGCGGCCGGGTGCTGGGCAATTGTCCGGCCCGGTTCTATCACAAGATGCGCCACCAACTGATTCCTGCGGTGCTCGACAGCTTCAACCGCTTGGCCGCCGAGGCCGATCTGGTCCTGGTCGAAGGGGCGGGTAGCGGCGCCGAAATCTATCTGCGCGAGTCCGACATCACCAACATGCGCTTTGCCGAAGCTGCCGATCTGCCGGTGGTGTTCCTCAGCGACATCGACCGGGGCGGGCTGATGGCGGCGATCGTCGGCTCCTATGAATTGTTGAGTGAGGGCGACCGCGCCCGCGTCGTCGGCTATCTCATCAACAAGTTCCGCGGCGATTTCTCGCTGTTCGAACCGGCCTGCAAGATCATGACCGAGCGCACCGGCTGGCCGATGCTGGGTATGCTGCGCTGGTTCGACAAGGCCGACCGTCTGCCCGCCGAGGATTCCCTGGCGCTGGAGCGTCCGGCCGAGGCCGGGGGCAAGGGGCTGAAGATCGCGGTGCCGCATCTGTCGCGGATCGCCAATTTCGACGATCTCGACCCGCTGGCGGCCGAACCCGGCGTCACCGTGGTGTGGGTCCATCCCGGCCATCCGATTCCCGCCGATACCGACGTGGTGGTGCTGCCGGGGTCAAAGGCGACCCGGACCGATCTCGCCGTGTTGCGTCGCAATGGCTGGGATATCGACATCCTGGCCCATGTCCGTCATGGCGGCCGCGTCGTCGGCCTGTGCGCCGGGTTCCAGATGCTGGGAACGATGGTGCGCGATCCCGACGGGATTGAAGGCGCGCCGGGCGAGACTCCCGGTCTTGGTCTGCTCGACATTGAGACGGTGATCGGCGGGTCGAAGCGTCTGGTCGATCTCGACGCCACCGATGCGGTCAGCGGCTGTCGCGTCACCGGCTATGAAATGCATATGGGCGTCACCAGCGGGGCCGGGCTGGAGCGGCCGTGGCTTCGTCTTGATCATGGCGACGGCCCCCGCCCCGAAGGCGCGGTGTCGGCCGACGGGCGGGTGATGGGCTCGTATGTCCATGGCCTGTTCGGCTCGGATGCGTTCCGGGGCCATTGGCTGGGGCGGGTCGGGGCCGAGGCCGCCGGACTCGATTTCGAAGCCCGGATCGAAGCGGCGCTGGATGCGCTGGCCGATCATTGCGAGGCCAATCTCGATCTCGATTCGCTGCTGGCTCTCGCCCGGTAGCACGCTCCCTTTTTTCCGATCAATCCACGGTTCGGCCCCTCTTCCCCTTTGTGGGAGGAGGGGCCGTTTCGTTTGGCGATCCTCGTCCCGGGTGGGGCGCGGACAAGAAAAAAGGGCCTGGATTGCTCCAGACCCTTGATCCTTGTGCCTTTTGGGCGAACCGAGATCAGCGCTTGCTGAACTGGGTCGACCGGCGGGCCTTGTGCTTGCCGTACTTCTTACGCTCGACGACGCGGGGATCGCGGGTAAGGAAGCCGCCAGCCTTCAACGCCGGGCGCAGCGCCGGGTCGAAGAAGGTCAGCGCACGGCTGATGCCGTGACGAACCGCACCGGCCTGACCCGACAGGCCGCCACCGGTGACGGTGCAGACCACATCGAACTGGCCTTCGACCTGAGCGGTCTGGAACGGCTGGTTGATGATCATGCGCAGGACCGGGCGGGCGAAATACACCGGAAGCTCGCGTCCGTTGACGGTGATCTTGCCCGATCCGGGCTTCAACCACACACGGGCAATCGCGTTCTTGCGCTTGCCAGTGGCGTAAGCGCGGCCGAAGGAATCGACCTTGCGCTCATGCACGGGAGCGGCCGGGATCGTGGCCTGAAGATCGGCCAAGCTGGAGAGATCGGCCATGGGATTACCTCTTGTTCTTCGGATTCATCGCGCCGACATCCAGCACTTCAGGCTGCTGGGCCTCGTGCGGATGGGTGTCGCCGGCATAGACGCGCAGGTTCTTCATCTGCTGACGGCCGAGCGGACCACGCGTGATCATGCGCTCGACGGCCTTGACGATGACCCGCTCGGGGTAACGTCCGCCGAGAAGCTGACCGATGGTACGGTCCTTGATCCCGCCCGGATGGCCGGTATGCCAATAGAACCGCTTGTTGGCCAGCTTGTTGCCGGTCAGACGGACCTTCTCGGCATTGACGACGACGACGTTGTCGCCCATGTCAACGTTCGGGGTGTAGGTCGGAAGATGCTTACCGCGCAGCCGCATCGAAATGATGCTAGCCAAACGGCCGAGCACGACGCCGTCCGCGTCGATCACAACCCACTTCTTTTCTACTTCGGACGGTTTGGCGTTATAGGTCTTCATGGCACCCACGGCAAAACCAGTTGACGTCACCGTGGCAAACACGGCGTCGAGGGCGCGGAGTATGCCACAGGAGCGAAATGAGTCAATCCATTTCTTTTCGTTATAAATCAATGACTTAGATTTGCGGTATTATAATACCACTCCGAAGAGCCGCGGAAAGTCTGGGGTTTTGGCCCATTCCCGAAGGGGTGCAATTGACTTGTGTCTTGGGCCATGCCACACCATCTTCACGAGAAGCTAGCCGGAGTGTTCTCAAGATGACCCTTACCATTATCGTAGCCTTGCTGTGTGCCGTCGCCATCGCCGGCATCGGCGGAGCCCTGACCGTGATCGGACCGTGGTATCAGGCCTTGCGTAAGCCGAGCTGGCAGCCGCCGGATTGGGCGTTCGGTCCCGCCTGGGCGGTGATCCTGGGCATGGCGGCGTGGGCTGGCGTGCTGGCATGGGAAGCGGCCCCCGACGATGGCGCCCGGATGCTGGTGATCGTGCTGTTTGCCGTCAACGGGGTCTTTCACATCCTGTGGAATCCGCTGTTCTTCCGCTGGCGCCGTCCCGATTGGGCGCTGATCGAAGTCGTGTTCCTGTGGCTGTCGGTGCTGGCTCTGATCGTCGGTATCGCTCCGTTCTCGACCGATGCGGCGTGGTTCCTGGCCCCCTATCTGGCCTGGGTCGCCTTCGCGGCCTATCTCAATCTGGCGGTGGTCCGGCTGAACCGCCCGTTCGGCGTCAGCCACGAAGCGGTGTGAGAGTAACATCCCGTGCGGGCGGGGGCCGGTTCCGGCTCCCGCTTACGGGCGTTCGCACAGAATCCTGATGCCGATATTATAGCTCCACTGGCGAGAATCGTTGCTGGCCCGGGACTCGGCGCGGGACATTTTCGAATAATAATACCACGACCCACCTTTGATCGTCCGGTCACGGCACTGGGATGGGGCCCCTTGCCCTGACGCAGGGTCGGCACAGGTTGCGGTCCATTCCCACACATTGCCGTTCATGTCGAACAGCCCCCATGGGTTGGCGGCAAAGCTGGCGACCGGCCGGGTTCCATAAGGCGGCTTGTCCCCCAGGCAGTCCCGGCAATTGGCCCGGCCCCGGCCGGGGGTATCTCCCCACCAGAAGCCGGTCCTGGTTCCGGCGCGGGCGGCGTATTCCCACTCAACTTCGGTAGGCAGGCGGCAGGCCCGGCCCAGCTTTTCCCCCAGCCAGCCCGCATAGGCGGAGGCATCGTCCCAGGTGACATTGATGACCGGGCGAGCCCCTCGTCCCCAACCGTGATCGTCCTGGCCGCCCCGGCAGGCCAGGTCGGCGACGCAGGCCTGCCACTGATCGAAGGTGATTTCGGTTCGGGTCAGGCTGAACGGGTGGGGGATCAGCGGCGGGGCGGCCGGGACCGTTGCCAGCGCCGGGCAGCGGGGGCAGGGGGCGCGCTTGCCGCTCTCGGCCATTCCCGCCGCTGGAATCAGAGCGAGAGTCAGGGAAATCAGCAGGGCACGCCGGACCGTGATCGGCATCTTTCTCGTCCTTTTGGCCAGTTTCTCGCGGCCGGGATGGATTGTCACGCTGGGAAACCGGCTTCAGGCTTGCCAAGGCGGCTCGCCGCGCAGTAAAGGGTGGCCTTTCTCCCCACCCGCAGGACTCCCCCCGATGGATAACGTGCTGACCCTGATTGCCGGACACGGCTTGGCCGGTCTTGACGGCTCGTTGGTGTCCGAGGTGCGGGGGGCCTTGCGGGCTTTGGGTGCGGAGGTCGGGCAGCCCGATTGGCTCTCGCCCGACCGGGCCTGCGACCTGTGCTTCTCCGGCCTGTCGGCTGGCGATGCCGATGCGATCTCGCTGCGCATTCTCGAAGGGTGGGGCGTTGACGTCGTTGCCCAGCCGATCGTGGGGCGGCGCAAGCGTCTGCTGGTCGCCGACATGGATTCGACGATGGTGACCGGCGAGACCCTGGACGAACTGGCCGATTTCGCCGGGCTGAAGGACCGGATCGCCGGGATCACCGCGCGGGCGATGAATGGCGAAATCGGGTTCGAGGCGGCCTTGCGCGAACGGGTCGGTCTGTTGGCCGGTTTGCCGGAAAAATGCCTGGATGCGACCTGGGAGCGGATCGAGTTCACCCCCGGCGCCCATGCCCTGGTCGCGACGATGAAGGCGCATGGGGCGTTCGCGGTGCTGGTGTCGGGCGGCTTTCGTTTCTTTACCGGGCGGGTGCGCGAGGCGTGCGGCTTTGATCGCGACATCGCCAACGAACTGATCGTTGCCGATCAGCGCCTGACCGGGGAGGTCGGCACCCCGATCATCGGGCGCGAGACCAAGCTGGCCACCCTGATCGCCACCGCCGCCGAACTGGGGATTTCAACCGACCTTGCCGTTGCGGTCGGCGACGGGGCCAACGATCTCGACATGCTGCGCGAGGCCGGGCTGGGGATCGCGTTCCACGCCAAGCCGGTGGTTGCCGCCGAGGCCCGCGCCCGGATCGATCATGGCGATTTGACCGCCCTGCTTTATGCGCAGGGCTATCGAGACGAGGATATCGTGGGCTTGTCTGCCGGTCTCGGTTGACAAAGGGTCGGGTTTTCCGAATAACCAGCATCGGACTCTAGAGTTCCGCTATATTTCACTTAGGAATTTTATCGATGAGCGAGACCCGTCTTTCCGTGGTTATTCCTTGTTATAACGAGGAGAAAACCCTGGAATCCATCGTGGAACGGGTGATGACGGCCGACCGATGTGGTCTGACGCTGGAAATCATCATCGTCGATGACGGGTCCAAGGACCGTTCGGTCGCGGTGATTCGCGATCTGGCCGCCCGCTATTCCGAGATTGTCGCGGTTGAGCATGGGGTCAATCAGGGCAAGGGCGCGGCTCTGCGGACCGGCTTTGCCCGGGCGCGGGGCGATATCGTGCTGGTTCAGGATGCCGATCTGGAATACAGCCCGTGCGATTATCCCAAACTGTTGAAGCCGTTTCTCGACGGTCGCGCCGATGTCGTGTTCGGTTCGCGTTTCAAGGGCGGCGACGAAAGCCGGGTGCTGTATTTCTGGCATTCGATTGCCAACCGGGTGCTGACCCTGGCCTCGAACATGTTCACCGACCTCAACCTCACCGACATGGAGACCTGTTACAAGGCCTTCCGTCGTGAGGTGATCCAGCGGATTTCGCTGGTCGAAAACCGCTTTGGGATCGAACCCGAGATTACCGCCAAGATCGCCCGCCTTGCGCCTCGTCCCCGCATCTATGAAGTCGGGATCAGCTATTCCGGCCGCACCTACGAGGAAGGCAAGAAGATCGGCTGGCGCGATGGCATCCGCGCCCTGTACTGCATCCTGCGCTACAATCTCGCCCGGTAACGCAAGCGGCCCCATTCGGCGCGACGATCGGACACAAAAAAGGCGGTGAAGCGCGAAGGCTTCACCGCCTTTTTCGTTCCGATTGGGATCAGCGCGCCCGGGCGTGGGCGAGAACGCGGGCGGTGGCCCGGTCGTCCTTAAGCTGTTCGGCGATCAGGAAAGCCAGCTCCAGCGCCTGGGTGGCGTTGAGGCGGGGGTCGCAGTGGGTGTGATAGCGGTCGCCCAACCGCGCCTCGGTGATCGCGGTCATACCGCCGACGCATTCGGTGACGTCCTGGCCGGTCATTTCGAAATGGACGCCGCCCGCGTGCGAGCCTTCCGACTTGTGGACGGCGAAGAAGGCGCGGACCTCGGCCAGGATCGAATCGAACAGCCGGGTTTTGAAGCCGGTCGCCGCCTTGACCGTGTTGGCGTGCATCGGATCGCACGACCACACCACCTTGCGGCCCTCGCGCTGGACGGCACGGATCAGGGCGGGCAGCTTGGCTTCGACCTGGGCCGCGCCCATCCGGACGATCAGGGTCAGACGGCCCGGTTCGTTGGCGGGGTCGAGCTGCTCGATCAGGGCGAGCAGATCGTCGGGAGCGATGCTGGGGCCGATCTTGAAGCCGATCGGGTTGCGCACGCCGCGCAGGAACTCGACATGGGCGGCGTCAAGCTGGCGGGTGCGTTCGCCGATCCACAGCATGTGAGCCGAACAATCGTACCATTCGCCCGAAGTCGAATCGACCCGGGTCAGCGCCTCTTCATAGGGCAGCAGCAGCGCTTCGTGCGAGGTGAAGAAGTCGGTCTCGCGGATTTGCGGGGCCGAGTCCGAGGTCAGGCCGCAGGCTTCCATGAAGTCGAGCGTCTCACCCAGACGGGCGCACAAATCCTGATACCGCGCCGCCTGCAAGGTCCCGGCAACGCAATCCAAGGTCCATTGATGCACCGTGTGCAGGTCGGCATAGCCGCCCTGGGCAAAGGCGCGCAGCAGG
>NZ_AQPH01000081.1 GCF_000442515.1 Magnetospirillum fulvum MGU-K5
ACCACGTCGGCCAGCATATGGCCTCTCGACATCATGTCGAGAGCCTGAAGATGGACGAACCCCGGCGGCCGGATCTTGCAGCGATAGGGTTTGCCGCTGCCATCGGCGATCAGATAGACCGCGAACTCGCCCTTGGGCGCTTCGACGGCGGCATAGACCTCTCCGGCCGGGACGTGGAAGCCCTCGGTGAACAGCTTGAAATGATGGATCAGCGCCTCCATCGAGCGCTTCATCTCGGCGCGCGGGGGCGGGGACACCTTGTTGTCGTCAACCTTGACCGGGCCGCCCGGCATCTTCTCCAGACACTGGCGGATCAGCAGGACGCTTTGGCGCATCTCCAGCACGCGGACGAGATAGCGGTCATAGCAATCGCCGTTGCTGCCGACCGGAATGTCGAACTCAAGCTGGTCGTAGACCTCGTAAGGCTGGGCCTTGCGCAGATCCCAGGCGATGCCCGAGGCGCGCAGGTTGGGGCCGGTGAAGCCCCAATCGAGCGCCTGTTCCGGCGTGACGATGCCGATATCGACGGTCCGCTGCTTGAAGATGCGGTTTTCGGTGACCAGCGATTCGATGTCGTCCAGCACCTTGGGGAAGGTGTGGGTCCACGCGCCGATATCGTCGAGCAAATCCTGCGGGAGATCGGCGGCGACGCCACCGGGACGGAAATAATTGGCATGGAGGCGGGCACCGCTGGCCCGCTCATAGAATTCCATCAGCTTGTCGCGTTCCTCGAACCCCCACAGCATCGGGGTCATGCCGCCGACGTCGAGGATGTAGGTGCAGATGCTGATCAGGTGGTTGAGAATCCGGCCGATCTCGCAATACATCGTGCGAATGTATTGGGCGCGCGGCGGCAGGGTCAGGCCCAGCAACTTCTCCGTCGCCAGGACGAAGGCGTGCTCCTGATTCATCGTGCCGATGTAATCAAGCCGGTCGAAATAGGGCACGGCCTGGAGATAGGTTTTGTGCTCGATCAGCTTTTCGGTGCCGCGATGCAGCAGTCCGATATGCGGGTCGGCGCGTTCAACCACTTCGCCCGACATTTCCAGGATCAGGCGCAGCACGCCGTGCGCAGCCGGATGCTGCGGTCCGAAATTGAGCGAATAGGTCTCGATCCGGGTCTCGGCCATGATCTTTAGACTCTCCCCCCGGCCTTCTCGTCGCCGGGAAGCGGACCGCCACCCTCCCACGGCGATTGGAAATCGAAGCGGCGGAAGTCCTGGACCAGACGCACCGGCTCGTAGACCACGCGCTTCTGCTCGTCGTCATAGCGGACTTCGACCCGGCCGGTCAGCGGGAAATCCTTGCGCAGCGGGTGGCCGTCAAAGCCGTAATCGGTCAGAATCCGGCGCAGGTCGGGATGGCCCGAGAACAGAATTCCGAACATGTCCCACACTTCGCGCTCGAACCACCCGGCCGAGCTGAACAGGCCGGTCGCCGACGGGACCGGAGAGTCGTCGTCGGTCGCCAGCTTCACCCGGATGCGCTGGTTATGCTTCATCGACAGCAGGTGATAGACGACGTCGAAGCGCGGATCGCGGCCGGGCCAATCGACCCCGCACACGTCGAGAAGCTGCTTGAACTGGCAGGCAGGATCGTCGCGCAGGAAGGCCAGCACCGACAGGATCGAGGCGGCAGAGACCTCAAGCGTCAGTTCGCCGACGCGATTGACCTCGGCCCGGCGCACGTCCTGCGGCAAGGCGGCGGCGATCAGTTCGCCCAGATCCTTCAGCGCTTGCGTCATGGTTCGGCGGTCCTTCGTTCGATCGCTAGCGGGTGATCGCGCCGGTGCGACGGATCTTCTTTTGCAGTTGCAGGATGCCGTAGATCAAGGCTTCGGCGCTCGGCGGACAGCCCGGAACATAGATGTCGACCGGGACGATGCGGTCGCAGCCGCGCACGACCGAATAGCTGTAATGGTAATAGCCGCCGCCATTGGCACACGACCCCATCGAGATCACCCAGCGCGGCTCAGCCATCTGGTCGTAGACCCGGCGCAGGGCGGGGGCCATCTTGTTGGTCAGGGTCCCGGCGACGATCATCACGTCGGCCTGACGCGGCGTCGGCCGGAACACGACCCCGAAGCGGTCCATGTCATAGCGGGAACAGGCGGCGTGCATCATCTCGATGGCGCAGCAGGCCAGGCCGAAGGTCAGCGGCCACAGGCTGCCGGTCCGAGCCCAGGCTGCCAGAGCATCGACATTGGCGACGACGAATCCCTTGTTGGAAATCTCGTCGGTGACGGCGGCCAGCAGGGCATCCTGCTCCGGCCCGGGGGGCAGCAACCGGGCGCCACCCACCGGCAGGACCGCCGGTGACTCCCCGTTCATTCCCATTCCAGGGCTCCCTTGCGCCATTCATAGACGAACCCGACGGTCAGCACCGCCAGGAAAACCATCATCGACCAGAAGCCGAACAATCCGATTTTCCCCAGAGTCACCGCCCAAGGGAACAGGAAAGCGATTTCCAGATCGAAAATGATGAAGAGGATCGAGACCAGATAGAAGCGGACGTCGAAGCGCGAGCGCGCATCGCCGAAGGGTTCGAATCCGCATTCATAAGGGGTGGCTTTTTCGACGTCGGGCTTTTGCCGCGCCACCAGCCACGAACCGCCGACGCACAACCCGGCGATCGCAACGGCGATGCCGAAGAAGACGAGGATCGGCAGATATTCAACCAGCCAAGCGTCCATCATTCCTTCCCCGGCCCTTGTTGCTTCACCACGAGGATCGTCCGGCACATTCTTTCGCGCCCGCTCGGTCAAGGCGGGATCGAACCCGACGTTGCCTGCCGCCGCTCGATGACGACCCCTGTTGAGACCGACTCAACTCCTAACCCAACGGAGCCTACCCGGGCCCTACAGGGCCGGGTGGCGGGAGTGACGGGGCTCGAACCCGCGACCTCCGGCGTGACAGGCCGGCGCTCTAACCAACTGAGCTACACCCCCTCCGTCCGGTCACCGGTACGGGGAGAGTCGATCTAATACAGTGCTCGCATGCTGTCAAGCAAACAACTTTGGCACCGTGATAATTTCGCCTCGGCATTCGTGACAAATACCTACATGCGAAAAGCGACCTTTCCATCTGCGGTACAGGCGTGGGTCAATAACTAGACTATGTGCGCCTAAATTTACAATACCAAAAATATCTGTTTCAGTTAATTGCTTAAACTCATCAATAAGCGTCAGTAACCCGTCCCTACTGGAGTAGGAACGATCCTCGGCAAGCGGCCCGGATGATGGAAATGACATCGCCCCACCTTCATGTACCACCCGAACGGGTGGGGTGCGGCGGCGATATTGCGGCCAAACCGGCGTCTTGTCGGTCGGGCCGCTCAGATGTCGTACATCAGGACCGGCTCGACCCGGCCACGGCGCTTTGACATGTCGATCAGGGTGGTGTTGTCGACGATCGCGGCCATCGCGTCGCGCACATCCTGCATTACGCCACGGACGGCACAGCTCCCCTCGTCCTGACAGTCGGAACAGGGGCGGTAGGCCGAGCGCGAAACACACGGGACCGGCGCCAGCGGGCCGTCCAGAA
The DNA here is from genome assembly GCF_000442515.1 of Magnetospirillum fulvum MGU-K5. Taxonomy (GTDB): domain Bacteria; phylum Pseudomonadota; class Alphaproteobacteria; order Rhodospirillales; family Magnetospirillaceae; genus Phaeospirillum; species Phaeospirillum fulvum_B. The sequence goes on from NZ_AQPH01000081.1 coordinate 3,543, forward strand.
TGCGGATCACCTCTCCGGCCATGATCCGATCGGCCGGACGGGCCAGGGTATAGCCGCCACCCTTGCCCTTTTTGCTCGACAGCAGGCCGTGATTTTTCAACTCTAGCAAGATGGTGTCGAGAAACTTTTTGGGAATACGCTCGGTCTCGGCGATATCGGCGATGAGGACTGGCCCCCGCCCTTCGCGCTCGGCCAGATGCACCATTGCCTTTAACCCGTACTTCGCCTTGCTCGACAGCATCACTACACCCAGTTGATAGACCACAAGAAGAAGCGATCCGGGCCGGGGCTGTCAATGCCCGAATCGGCAAAACCTCATGTTGCAATGCAGCGGACGGAATCCGCCCCCCGCCACTACCGGAAGGGGGGCGGTCGCCGTTGGCCCGGGTCAGGGCGAGGCGGGCTTCTTGTTCCAGGCGCAATATTCCTTCTTGGCACGGGGTTGACCCAGGGTGCCGTCAGTTGCGGCCTCCTGATAGAACGCCACAGAACCATCCGGCATACACACCGGGTCGGCTATTCCGCCAAAGGGCTGAAATCGGCCCTCGGTACATCCGGCCAGCAGCAAAGCGGCCCCCAATACGATCCCTACTCTGCTCATTTGGTCAGTCTCCTCGGTCATGGGGACAAGGACATCCGTGACATGGTCATCCGCTTTGACGAAATCCAGCCCCCTCCGGCACTACGTATTAACCGAGTGGTTTGCGGATAATTTTTGCAGCTATTGCGCGACGCTTTCTTGGGGGCGGCGGATTTGCTATCGTGGGATATCCGGGAAGAAGTCCCGCCATAGCGATGGGGGTTAGAATGCCCAATATCGGTTTTTCCGCGGTCGCACAGGGAGCTGACGCACAGTCCCTGTTTCGCAGCATCAGGCAGACTCCGATCAAAGAAGATGTCTTCGCCCGCGCCGATCCGGACGCGAAGCGCCAGTACGAAGACGCCCTGGACATCTCGAAGAAGCTGGCCCAGGGGGCGAAGGATGCGCAAAACTTCGCCACCACCAAGGATCTCGAGGCCAAGAAAGAGCGTCTCAAACTTTTGAAGATGCTGGCCCAATCCGCCACCGATCCCCGCACCATCCGAGCCATCGCCCGCGAAGTTGCCGAAATCGCCCGCAGTCTCGGCAATGCTGCCGCCAGCGGTGGCGGCGGTTCGGTGACCGCCACGGCCACCACGGCTACGGCGGTTTCAGCCGACGCTTCGGGCGCTGTGGCCGCATCGGCGGCGACGGCGGGCGAGGGGGCTTTGACCGTCTCTGCCCAGGCCGCTCCTGCCGCTGCGACGGAGGCGGGGGCTGTGGCACAGACAACGGCGGCGGATGGGGCCAAGGCGGCGGCTCCGACAGAACAAGCTCAGTCGGTGGCCACGCCCGGTGCGCCTGGGGGTGATAATTCGATCAAGGATCAAGTCCGGGAATTGCTGCAACTGGCGAAGAAAATATTGGAAAAGCTTCGCTCGAGCGTCCTTCCCGGCACACGCGAGTCCGAGGAGGTCGAAAAGGCCAACCGCGAAGTTCTGAAAGCGGCGGCGGCGTTTGGTATTTCGCTCGACGATAGGTCCCAGTCCGCCTCGCCGTCGGACGGTGCGGGGGCAGAGACCTCGGATGTCGCGGCCGTCGCCTCGGTGACGGTTGTCGACGTGGCCGAGATCACATCGGTCGATATCAAGGTCTGAGGAGGCGGGGAGGGCAGTGCCCTCCCCCTTTTCAGCGATTACGGCGATTCAGCCCCGCACAGCTCATGCTATGGTCGGAACGATACGCTACACCATTCGCTATCCGCGATGTCGTCGCGAAGGGCTTTCGTTTCCGCCATGACCGCTGTGGACCCGCTTTTGCCGCCCGCCCAATCCAGTCCGATCGAAGACCCCGAGGAATGGTACAGCACCTCGATGGTGGGGATTCCCCCGCGAATCCTGGGCTCCTCGGCCTTTAATCGCTCGCTGCGGCGCCTCACGATTTATGGAACGCGGGAAACCCATCCCGGTCTGTTCCAGTTGCTGGGTCGCTGTGCCACCCAGGCCGAGGCGGCGGCGGTGTTTTCCCATTACATGGCCCTGCATTTTGGCCTGGGTCCGCCCGCGCCCGACGACGGACCGGCCGAATCCCGCCGTGCCGCCACCAGCTATCTTGAGCTGTTGCGGGGCTGGGGCGGGGATTCCAACAACGCCAAGGCGGCGGTGCTGAAGGGCTGGGTCGAAAGCCGCTTCGGTATCGTCCCGGTCTTTCACAAAGACCCGCTGGGGATCTTCCCGTCGGAGGCCTGGGCCCGCTATTTAAGCGAGAAAACAGACATCCGCTTTCACAATAACTGCATCCATCAGCAGATCGATCTTCTCTACGAATACGGGCAGTGGAGCATCCGCCATTTCAAGAAACCGGGGCCGCGTTTCGTCCGGCTGTGGCGTGGCACCAACGATTTCGAGGGGCAGCGGGTCGGGGATCGGATCGCCGGTCGGCTTGCCGAGGTGCGGCTCAACAATCTGGTGTCGTTCAGTTGTTCGCAGGAGCGGGCGGAGGAATTCGGCGATTGGGTGCTGGAGACCGAGATTCCCACGGTCAAGCTGCTGTTCTTCCCCGGTCTGCTCGACGACCGTGCCCTGAACAGTGAGGGCGAATTCCTGGTGATCGGCGGGCGCTACAAGGTCCGGGCCTATCACGGGTACATCTGAATACCGGCCAATCCACGATTTGGCCGGTTGGTACGACGTCTGGTCCGGGGGACGAGAGGGAAAAAGTCCCCCGGACCCCGTCGGTCAGGTCTTGGGGAAGCCGTGGCTTTTGCCCTTGATCTGATCGATGTCGATCCGGATCACCGTGGTATGGGTCAGCTTCGGTTTCGGAAAGGTGAATTGGGTCTTGGTGAACAGGGCGACGATCTGGTTGAGCGCCCGGATTTTTTCCTCGGGATCTTCGACGAACACCGCCTGTCCGGTACCGATCACGGTGCGGTGATGCGCTTCGAAGTCACAGGCGCGTTCATCCTCGATCACGCCGTAATAGGCCGATATCTCGAAACAGACGCGGTTGTTCTGCTTCAAGATGTTGATCTTCGACCCGGCCGGAGCGGAGTGGAAATAGAGCGCGGTGCCGTCATAGGCAAAAAACACCGGCACCAGGAACGGCACGTTGTCGGCGCACAGAGCGAGGTGCATCACCTGCTCGGAGGCCAGAATCGCGTCGATTTCCGCCCGGTCGGTGATCTCGCGCTCTTTGCGGCGCATCGGGCCATGCGGGTGTCCCGCACTCTGCTTGGTCATGTCGTTGTCTCCGTCGTCAAAGGGCGGCAGGCCGGGGGGCCGACCGTACCCAGGGGTCAACAAGCACAGCTGATGCCGGAGAGCAAGGCTGCTGCGGTGTGGTCTGCGCGCGGGACAGGGAAATCGGCCGGGCGCGAAGGATTTGCCGCCAGCGCGGCAATGTAATCGGGCGGCAATCCCCGCACCGTCGCCGCCGCGACCAGGTGGCGCAGATAATCATGGCTGGGCGGGGCGGCGGCACCTTCGACGGCTTTGCGATAGATCAAGGCGTCGATCAGATGGCCCTGGTCGTCGATCACATCGACCGGCGAGTGAAAGTACGATCCGCCGCCGTCGATCCGGACTCCCTGCCAGATGTCGAGCCGGTCGAAATCGGACACCGACAGGCGATAGAGCACGCCATGGATCTGGCCGATTGGATCGGGCTTCGCGGTTTCCTGGCCGCCATCCCATACCCGCGAGCGGCCATGGAAGGCCAGCCGATAGGAGTCGAGGCGGGCGCGGCCGATCAGTTCGGCGGCCTCGCACCGCTCGGCGATCTGGTCGGGATGCATGTCACCGCCATAAGCGAAATAGAGCACGCGGCGGCGGGTTGGGCGGATGGGCATGGCGGTAATCCTGTCACGCGAGGGGGGAGGGGGTGTGCGATCCAAGGACGCGCATTAGGCGGAGTTCCTGCGGGTGACGGTGACCCGGACCCCTTCATCGAGGGACTCGATCGTTACGATCAGGCCCAGCCCGGCGGCGGTTTCGGCCAGCCAGCGCGGCGGATGGTCACAGAGAATTTCGAGCGAACGGAACGGTGGCCCGACCAGGATCGGAACCAGAATGTCGCGGGAATTCAGCCCGGCTCCCGAGTCCAGCAGGGCGGCCAGATCGAGGCGGAACCGGCTGTCGGCGGGATCGCCGACGATTTCCAGTGCGACCTTGGCCTGGGCCAGAATTTCGGCGGTCGGCGCGGGGCCACCCCGGCGCCGGGGGGAGCCACCACCACCGCAGCCTCCGCCCAGCCCCAGCGGCGCGGTCGGAATCGGAATCGGAGGCGACAGAGCAGCCTTTGCCGCTTTCTCCGCCACTTCGGCTTCGTGGGCGGCAACGCTGTCGAGTTGCTCGGCCAGATCGCCTTCCGACCGCCACAGGCGAAAGCCCAGTTCCTCTTGCAAGATGGCGGGAACGATGCCGACCTCGCCCGCCGTCAGCAGCACCCGGCAATCGCCCAGCCGGGTGGCGAGATCGCGCAGCACCGCCTTGCGCTCGGCCAGGGTGGGATTGCTGGCAAGATCGAAGGCGATCCGGTCCTGCTCGGTCCATCCACTGTTCTCGCGTCCGAACAGACAGATCGCTGCGGTCCGGTTCAACGTCGAGACCGTTCCGGCCTCGTCGATACAAGCGGCTATTTTCATCGGAACCCTCCCGACGATTTGCGGAAACAAGCGGGGCGGCCGCCGCGATGGCCCGCCGCCCCGAAAGCAGCGGGCCTTACCAGACGTTCAGGATCCACTCCTTGTTTTTCTTGTATTCCATGTCGGTGAACAGGGCGTTGGCCATCTGCTCGGCCAGCCAGGTGGCACCCTTGTAGCCGACGACCGGATAGCGGTAGAGACCGGCGCGGTCATAGGTGGGGAAGCCGACCCGGACCATCGGGATCATGTTGTCGATCGCGACGAACCGGCCCTTGGAATGGCCGAGGATCAGATCGAGTTCCAGCCCCTTGTTCTTGATGCGGTCTTCCAGTTCCCAAAGATCGGCGTTGGCGATGATTTCCATGTCGAAATCGACGCCGTCCTGCAACGCCTTGATCCGGGGGTCGTTTTCGTACTCGGCGTTCTCGTCGCCGAGCAGGAGCAGGACCGGCTTCATCTCGAGGTCGAGGCAGAATTCCGCCAGCCCGAGCACCAGATCGGGATTGCCAAAGATCGCCACCTTCTTGTCGGCGAGGAACATGTGGGTGATGTCGGTGATCGCGTCGATCGCGATGCCGCGTTCGCGCACCAGCGAGTCGGGGATCGGCTTGCCGGTCATTGCCTTCAGATTCTGGAGGAAGGTGTCGGTGTTGCGGATGCCGATCGGGGTCGGCCCGATGATCGCGGGAACGTCCCACCGCTTTTCCAGGAACTTGGCCGCCTTGCCGCCTTCATAGCGGTTGAGAGCGATCGTGCCCTGGGCGTCGGCGGTCGAGATCAGGTCTTCGATCGTGGTCGATCCGTGCGACACCGCGCTCTTGTCGGGCATCAGCGGCGAGTCGAAGCTTTCGATCTCGAACAAAACGTTGGCTTCGATCTCCATCGCGGCCAGCAGGCTCTTCAACTCGGTGACGTCGCCCGGATTGACCCAGCCGGTGATCAGATTGATCTTGAAGCTGGGCTTGTCCTTCTTGGCGAAGTATTTGACGAAATCGCGGACGGCGACGTCATAGCCGCTGACCATGCTGCCGACGAAGCTGGGGGTGTGGATCGGGATCAGGTGAACCTCGCGGTCGGGATACTTCACCTGAAGCAGCTCTTCCTCCAGCTTGGTGACGACGCCGTCAACGTCGTCGCCGATCACCTCGGTCGAGCAGGTGGTGATGATCGGGATCACCTTGACGTTGGGATAGCGCATCAGCAGGACGTCGACCGCTTCCTCGACCCGGTTCAGCGCGCCGAACACCGCGCCGTCCTCGTGGACCGAGGATGAGGCGATCTCGAAGCTTTCCTTCAGGTGCTGCGAGATCAGCAGACGGACGAACATCACGCAGCCCTGGCCGCCATGGACGATGCCGATGCAGTCCTTGATGCCGATGCTGGCATATTGGGCCCCGGCCGGCTGGCAGGTGAAGATCGGGTTGATGGTGCCGATCCGCTCTTTCAGTTTCAGTTCACAGGACATGGAGCAATCCTTCCCTAATAGTGCTGATCGGTCAGTTCTTCGTTGAGCGAGCCGGTGATGGTCTGGATATCGAGCTGTTCGTGCAGCTTGGCCATCAGATCGCGGATCTGGTCGACCCCCAGGGTCGCCAGCCAGGGATGGCGATCGCGATAGGCTTCGGCGAGGCAGACCGCATCGACCCAATAGCATTTGTCCTCGGGCGTTTCGGGCTTGACCGTCTCGCCGCACAGCAGCCGGGTGGTCATGCCGAGGATGTTCTCGTTCTGACGCTTGCGGTCCCAGTTGCGGGAATGGAACTGCCACAGGCAATTCTTCATGATGTAGTCGATCAGTTGCTCGACCCGGGTCTTGGTGACGTCTTCCATGATCGTCCTCGTGCTATTCGGCCGCGGCGGGGCGGGATTCGAACGTGGGATAGGTCTTGTCCCGCAGGGGGCTCACGCTGTCATAGGCCCCGCTGTACTGGCGCAGCGTGGTCGAGGCGCGGATGTCCTCGGGCAGGGACGCATCGGACAGCATCCGCTGGGTCGCGAAGCCCTTGTCGGTCGGGATCGGGTCGCGGCTGATATCCAACTCGGCCAATTGGTGGATCGGCGAGTAGATCGCGTTGTAGATGTCGCGGGCGAAGCGGACCCAGCCCTCATAGCCCTTGTAAGGGCCGTTATGGTAGGCGTGGGCGTTGAGGTAGGGGACGCCGACCTTCTTGGCGACTTCGCCCGGGCGCTTGCCGGTGAAGATGATGTCGGGCTTCAGATTTTCGAGGGCTTCAAGGCTTTCCAACTCGTTGGGATCGTCGATCGCCAGCGCATCTTCGCCGCACCGGGCGATGCCCTTTTCCATGTCGCCCTGGTGGCCGAACTTGGTGTAGACCGAGACGACCTTGACGCCCATTTCCTCTTCGATGACGTGGGCCCAGTGCCACAGCTTCGAGCCGCCCGGCCACAGGCACACCTTCTTTCCCTTCAGGCGTTCCTTGTACCAATCGAGCTCGGGCTTCCACCGTGCGGTTTCCTCGGCGATGATCGCCTCGGCGCGCTCTTCGATACCGAAGAACATCGCGACCTTGCGCAGCGATTGGGACAGCGGCTCGAAGCCGAACCCGTCGATGTCGAGGCGGGGAATGCCGTAGCGGACCCGCAATTCGTTGCAGATATATTCGGCCGAGCGGGCGCATTCGAGCACGTTCAGATGCGCCTTGTGCATCGCCCGCAGATCGTCATACCGGCCGTTGCCGGTAAAGGTCGACAGGACCTGGATGCCCATCCGCTTGAAGAAGTCCTGCATCACCTCCTGGTCGCCCTGGATGTTGTACTCGCCGACGTAATTGATCACGTAATCGCTGGTGATCTCGGGCTCGACGGTGCCGACCTTCTGGTTGATCCAGGCGATGTTGATCTTGTGGTGGCCGCCCGACTGGCTGGGACCGGCAAAGCCCGGCGAGTTGCAGATGAAGATGTCGACGTCGGGCAATTCCTCCATCACCTCTTCGGCGATCGCGTTGATGTCGTCGCCGATCAGCGCGGTGGCGCAGGTCTGGTAGATCGTCATCCGCTTGATGTCGGGGAATTGCTTGAACGCTTCGAGGATGTTCTGCTTCAGCAGCTTTTCCGCCCCGAACACGATGTGCTTTTCGCGGACATCGGAGGCGAAGGTGTATTTCAGCTGGAAGTTGCCGTTATCGCTGATATAGCGCTTGGTCTGCCAGGTGTCGTAGGTGCAGCCGACCGGGCCGTGGCTGAGATGGATGACGTCCTTCATCGGGGTGCCGATGACGTGCTTGGCCCCGCAATAGGCGCAGCCGCGTTCCGAGATCGAGCCCGGAATGGTGTTGAGATAGCCCTTGGGCAGGCACGAGGTCAGATCCTCGCCCGGGGCCTTGGTAACGGCGTGCTGTTTGCGCTCGGGAATGCACTTGCTGCATTCAAACTCATGGTAGGGCATTGTTTTCGCTCCGTAGCTGGATCGCGACCAAGGTGTGCACCCGCGCAGGGCGCACCCGACCGACCTCGTCAGATCAAGGGACGGTCGTTGAGACTGGAGACGGGGTTCGGAAGGCAGTACCGTTTCCCTGCGCCCCACGCGGATGCACGGCTCGTTAAGCTGGGGTCAGTCGCACATGCCGTATTTGACGACCATCGCTTCCAGCTCATCCATCGACAGCGGCTTCGGAATGACGAAATTGTCGTTGTCGATGATCGACTGGCCAAGCTGGCGGTATTCCAGAGCCTGATCCGCGGCGGGATCAAACTCGGTTACCGTCTTCTTGTTGAACTCGGCCTTCTGCACGATGTTGTCGCGCGGGACGAAGTGGATCATCTTGGTGCCGATCGCGGCGCAGAACTCTTCGAGGAACTCACGCTCGCCATCGACCTTGCGGCTGTTGCAGATGATGCCGCCCAGGCGCACGCCGCTCTGCTTGGCGTATTTGACCAAGCCCTTGCAGATGTTGTTGGCGGCATAGATCGCCATCATCTCGCCCGAGGCGACGACATAGACTTCCTGCGCCTTGCCGTCGCGGATCGGCATCGCGAAACCGCCACACACCACGTCGCCCAGCACGTCAAAGAAGATGAAGTCGAGATCGGGGGTATAGGCTTCGTTGGCCTCCATCAGGTCGATCGCGGTGATGACGCCGCGGCCGGCGCAGCCGACCCCCGGCTCCGGCCCGCCCGATTCGACGCACCGGATATCGTGGAACCCGGTCTTGACCACCTTGTCGAGCGTCACCTTTTCCGCGCCCTGGGTGCGGAGCGTATCCATCACCGTTTCCTGGGGCAGGCCGCCCAGGATCAGGCGGGTCGAATCCGCCTTGGGGTCGCAGCCGTGAATGAACACCCGCTTGTTGTGGTAGTGGGCCAGCGCCGCCGCCGTGTTCTGGGTGGTGGTCGATTTGCCGATCCCGCCCTTGCCATAGATCGCAACCTTGCGCGTCATTGTGGAAAACTCCGTTTGGTGAACCCGTGGGGACGGAAGCGAACCCGTCCATGCCAAGGTCAGTGGCAAAGGGCGTGCCAAACAAAGCTTTGAATTTGCTGTATTTTTAATTTACCGATCGGGACAATTTCCCTCGCCGCATCGGCGGGCGGGGTGGAACGCGATATCGTTGAAAAGCAAGGCTTTGCCCCGTTTGCGCCCCGGCAGGACAGGCCGGATTGTTCCTGATCTGCAAAAAACTAAAAATTATCTCCCGATTCGGTAAATCCGATTTGCCCCGGCACAAGGGGGAATGGTCCGTGCGCGAATCGACTGGGAATGAAAATTTACGGAATGAATTCACCGGATCGGTGAATTTCCGACGGCGGGCTTGGGCCGGGGCCGAATCGGGTCGGAGTGGGATTATCCGGTCGAGGGAACCCGGATTCATCCCTCCGTTTCGTCCCGGTACGATCTCGGCGATGGGCCGCGACGAATTGGCCATTTCGGTACGTTCACCGTCGGAACTTACCGTTTCGGAATATTTGGACGGCGCAGAGAACTCTTCCAATTCAACTTTAGGCGGTACCGCGTTGGAATCGCGATGACCCACCGCACTGATCGCAACGCCTTGTTTTTACCGAACTTGGTCTAACGCTTGCATCGTCTGTCCCGTGGGGACGAGGGCCACGATAGATGGAGCGAAAGCTGCCCAATGAGCATGGAAGACACCCTTACTCTCGATCGGTCTCTCGACGCTTCGGTCGAGGAATTTACTCATTGTTTCACCGGGGAGTGCCGGGTCAGCGTCTTGCCGATTCTGTTCGAGATCAACAAAGTGCTGGCGGAGAGCGCTGATCTCGCCACCCTGATGTCGATCACTCTGGACGGAATGCGTCGCCGCCTGCGGATGCATCGCGGCTTCATGATGTTGTACGACCGCCATTCCGAGGCGATCTTCATCCATGACAGCTTTGGCCTGACCGAGGAGGAAAAGGGGCGCGGCATCTATGCCCCCGGCGAAGGAATCACCGGCAAGGTGGTCCAGAGCGGCAAGCCGATTATCGTTCCCAGGCTCGATCAGAATCCGGATTTCCTCGACCGTACCCGCGCCCATGGCGACCGCAAGCATCGGGGCAAGGCCGCCTTTGTCTGCGTGCCGATCATCCTGGCGCAAAAGGTTCTGGGCACCATCTGCGCCGAGCGGATCTATCTCAATCACCGTCTGCTGAAACAGGACGTCGAATTGCTGGCGATGATCGGGACATTGATCGCCCCGGCGGTCGAACTGTACCTGATGGAAAATATCGAGAAAGTCCGGCTGGAGACCGAGAACCGGCTGCTGAAAAACGCGCTGAAGCAGCGCTTCAAGCCCGACAATATCATTGGCAATTCCAAGCCGATGCAGGAGGTCTATTCGCTGATTCACAAGGTCGCGGTGACGCGGGCCACCGTGCTGATCCTGGGCGAGAGCGGGGTGGGTAAGGAACTCGTCGCCAACGCGATCCATTACAACAGCCCAAATGCCGAAGGGCCGTTCGTCAAAGCCAACTGTGCCGCCTTGCCCGAGGGGCTGGCGGAAAGCGAGCTATTCGGACACGAAAAAGGCGCGTTCACCGGCGCGGTGATGATGCACAAGGGCTATTTCGAACAGGCTGATGGCGGCACCATTTTCCTCGACGAAGTGGGCGAACTCAGCCTGACGATGCAGGCCAAGTTGCTTCGCGTGCTCCAGGCCCGCACCTTTGAACGGGTCGGCGGCTGTAAGCCGGTGCGGGTCGATGTCCGCATCATCGCCGCCACCAATCGCGATTTGGCCGCGATGGTCGAGCAGGGCACCTTCCGCGAGGATCTGTTCTACCGCCTCAACGTCTTTCCCATCACCATCCCGCCGTTGCGTGAGCGGGGGAGCGACGTGATTACGCTTGCCGATTATTTCGTATCGACCCTTGCCGCCGAGAACGGCAAGGACGTCAAGCGGATCTCGACCCCGGCGCTCAACATGTTGATGAGCTATCACTGGCCCGGCAATGTCCGCGAACTGGAAAATGTGATCGAGCGGTCGCTGATTCTGGCCGACGACGGAGTGATCCACAGTTACGATTTGCCGCCCTCACTTCAGACGCCGACCGAAACCGATACCGGCTTCCGCACCCCGCTCGAAGCCAAGATCAACGCCGTCGAGTACGAGATGATCGTCGAGGCATTGAAGAACAGCGGCGGCAATATCGGCGTGGCGGCGACCGAACTGGGCCTGACCCGGCGGATGCTGGGCGTCCGGATGGAACGCCACAACATCAGCTATAAGACCTTCCGCCCCAGCGACACTCGCCGCCGTTAATCACGCACCGCCGCCCGCGCCTCATACTAAGCTGCGCGGATCGG
>NZ_AQPH01000082.1 GCF_000442515.1 Magnetospirillum fulvum MGU-K5
GCCTGTGCCATTCAAATGGAATCGGTTCGAGAAGTCCGACTCAATTTAGCCTGAATCGTGCCGAAGTTAAGCCACCGTCGCCGCCGATACTAATGACCGTCAACGCTTTATCCCCGAAGGGGATGGATCATGGTCAAGTGTCTCGCCGCAATTCTGCTGTGCACCGCCCTGTCGGGCTGCATCATTCAACCCCTGCCTCCAGGTCGGACGGTTTATTATGCCGAACCGGCCTATGCGCCGCCGCCAGTCTATTACGCTCCCCCGCCCCCGCCGCGTTATTTCGTCCCCGGCGGCGGCTATGGTTACGGCTATGGCCCGTCTTATCCGCGCCCCCACCATCATTTCCGGCCGTGGAGATAGCGGCGGCGGTACCGATATCGACCTCTGGCGCAGACGATTGCCCTTGCCGCGACGCAACGCAGGCTCTATCACCGGCGCATTCAACCCGACGTCCTTACGGCGGCGGCCACCGGCGCGGCCGCGCTGGCGACAGGCCGAAAGACGATACGTCAAAGCCAGAGGAGAGGCGGCCATGGCCCGCAAAAAAGCCACCGACAACGCGTTTGTCTTCTTCGACATCCTTTATGAGGACGGCACCCGCAGTTCGAACCGCAAGATCGCCAGCGCCGAATTGCTGGGGCTAGAGGGAGACGCCCCGGCCAAGGCGCTGATCGAAGCCCAGGATCGCGACATCGCCGCGAAATCGGGCCATCCGCGCGGCCCGATCAAGTCCATCACCCGCTCCCCCGGTCAGTAAAGCCCCCACGCCCCGGCGATCAAGCAGATCGCCGGGCTCTTTCCCCGGTCACCAATAGGGGGTGATCCGATCCGAGGCGTTGACGACCAACGGCTCGACCCGGCGCGGCGTGCTGCGGGCCAGCAGAATGAAGAACGCGCCCTGCATCCCCGACAGCCAGCCGAAGGCAAGGAAGCAGACGACCGAGGCATCCGTCTTGGTTTCGTTGGCGACAAAGGCCGGACCCGCGCACAGCAACGCGCCGACGACGGCGGCGCCCAGGCAGATCGGAATGATCCGACGCAGCCAGCGTTGCTGGTTCGGACCTTCATGCCGCTCGGCGACGGCGCCGACGAACAACAACGGCGAACACAGAACCGCAAAGATGATCGCATTGCGCCAGGGGCTGGACGGGACCATCCCCACCGAAGCAATGAAGAGGTAAAGAGGCGTAATCGAAGCGGCCCCGATCAGCGTTCCGATTCCAGCCCCGACAATTACCCGGGCCATCCTTGCCAACGTCATGCTCTTCCTCCCCACGAATCGTCGGCGGCACAGCTTGGCCGACGATCAACCCCCTATATAGTGCCGATTCGCGATCGGACTTCGAAAAGTCAGAGTATCACGTTCTGCGTTTGTCGGGGCGGCGCGTCAATCATTATCCGGCGGCGGGCGGGTGAATGAACGCATCGTTCAAACCCGGTTCAGGGGGCAACAGGCACACTCTCTGTCATCGGCATCGGGCCGAAGAGACAAGAGAATTGGATTCCTCCCATGATCTACCGTGCGATTCGCCTCGTCTTCGCCGCGATCAACTTCACCGCCGCCATCCCGGCCTGTGCAGCCCCTTATGACGGCACCGCCCAGTTCAGCCGGGAAACGGGCTCGCCCGCCGCAATCGTCAGCGAAGCGGGAGTGTAGGGGCGGAGTGACGCGTCCGCTCATCCCATCGCGACGAGGGCCGGTGTGGAAGAGGCAGAGGCGGTGGACACCCTTTCTTCCGGCAAAATCACCCGGGTGGGCGGCAGGGTGATTTCGACCCGGGTTCCTTCGCCGATCCGGCTCGAAACGACCAGACGTCCGTCATGCAGGGCGCAGATCCCTGCCGACAGCGGCAGACCAAGCCCGGTCCCCTCGATCGAGGCGACGTTGTTGGCCCGCCCGAAGGGGGTCAGGGCCAGAACCGTTTCTTCCTCGCTCATCCCCCGGCCGTTATCCGCCACCGTAATCCGGCACCCCCCGTCGGCGGTTGCCGAGGCGACGAAATCGACCCGGCACCCCGACCCGCCATATTTTACCGCGTTGGTGCCAAGATTGAGCAGAACCTGAAGCAGGCGGCGCCGGTCGGCCCACAGCTTCAGTTCGGGAGGATCGACCCGGATGGCGACGACAATCCCGGCCGAGCGAGCCTGTTGCGAAATCATCGCCTCGACCTCATGGATCAGGCCGACGAGATCGACGGTAGAGACGTCCAGACGCAAGCTCCCCGCTTCGATCGCGGCACTGTCGAGGAGATCGTCGACCAGATCATGCAGCAAACCGCCCGAGCGGTGAATGTCGGCGAGATAGCTGCGCTGACCCGGAGTCAGCGTGCCGTGAAGGCCGCCCATCAGGGCATCGGAAAAGCCGAGGATGACGTTCAGCGGCGAGCGCAATTCATGGGACAGCGAGGCAAGGAACACCCGGCGGCGGTCCATCATCCGGCGCAGATCGCGGGTTCGCTCCTCGACCCGGCATTCCAGGCTTTGCGCCTCGCGCTCCAATCGCGCAAGCAGACGCAGCACCAGCCAAGTCCCCCCCACGATCACCCCGGTGACCGCAATAAGAACGATCAGCCCGAACCGCACCCGCTGCCACCACGGCAGCAGAATCTCCTCGTTCGTCATTGAGACCAGCACCGTCAGCCCATAGGGCTTGACCATGCTGAACGCGACGGTCCGGGTCTGACCGTCCAGTGGCGATATCTCGGTGAAGTTCCCCCGCTCGGTCTTGCCGATGAATTGCTGATAGGCCGGATCGGTATCGAGCATCCGCCCAACCGCATCGGGCAGATGGGGGGATCGGGCCAGAACCATGCCGTCGATCCGCATCAGGGTGATCGCGCCGCCGTTTTTATCGCGGAACCCATCATACAGACGTTCCAACGCGTCGATATCGATCGCGGTCAGGATCATCGCCACCGGGTTGGCCGGATCGGCGACCCGGCGCACCAACGGAATGATCCATTTGCCGCCGATCCGACTTTCGATCGGCGACGACACGACCATCCGCCCCGGCTGGGCCTCTTGCAAATACGAACGATCACTGACCAGAAACCCCTGTTCGGCGGTCAGGCTCCGCAGCACATTGTCGTGACCGACCAGACCCAGCGGAACAGTGCAATCGTCATCGCCCAGGATCGACATGAAGCCGCTCATCGCCTTGGAACTGACGACGCCAGCCCCCTGTTCAGCGGAATCGACGGTTTCGAGAAAGAGATCGGTCAACGAAACCAGCCGCCTGACATGCTCGGCAGCGAGCTGGCTCATCCGGTCCAGCGTATCCAGTCTCTCCCGCCGGGTATTGTGATAATCGTCGGCCAGCCACAAAGCGGACGATCCCCAGGCGCTCACAGACGTGAGGATCGCGACGGCAATCACAATCATCCGCGCCGGCCGATGCCCGATCACCGCATCCACGGTCCACCTCGGTTGCTTTGGATAGTGGCTAAAAAATGCAACTTAAGATAGTACAAGTCAATTAATACAGGCCATTTTAAAGGAGACAACAGGATACACCCAAAAGAAGCTCACAGACATAGGGTGTTAACCCGACAGTGAGTGACGCCTAATATTAGTGAATTAATTTTTATTCAAACAAAACTTAAATCCCATATTTTAAGTTATAATCATCAAAGCCTCCGAAACACCTAGCCACCCCCGCCGATTTGGCTGTAACTCTTGATTGCATAACTCCTTAAAATTTATCCTGCATTTGTCTTAATAACTTCGCGCTTTGAATTTATCCAACGATTGGGCGATAACCTCCGGCACCCTTTGGGCAGAAACGGTATCTACCTTCGGTCGGGAGGCAGATCGCCCGGTTTCGCCGGGCAGTGTCACGACAGGTTCTTCAAGGGATATGCAGGAATGGCAGCACCGAACACCAATCTGCTGATTTATTTGAAACAAATCGGTACCATGCCCGGCTGCCGCGCCCTGCATCTTCACATTTCCAACCTCCCCAAGGGGGTCCGGACCCGCGACAACATCACCCAGGCGATCGGGCTGCTGAACGATCTCAGCCGCCGCACCCCGACCAGCCGGGTGTTCCTGCTCAACACGCTCGATGTCGTGTTCGTCTCGATCAACCTGGATACCGGGCTGCTGCGCCAGACCGCATCGAACATCCACAAGATTTTCGGGCGCGAGCCGGTCGGCAGCAACGTCTATACGACCGAGGATTTCGCCACCCTGATCGACATCGCGGCGAATGACACCCGGTTGCTCGCCTATGCCGAGACCCTGTTCGCGTCAAACGTCGCCGAACCCAACGCCGACGGCAAAATGCGCGGCAGCGTCCAAATCTATCTTCAGGTGATGGAGCGGATCGGCAGCACCGACATTTCGACGATCCTGCTCAGTCAGCCCGCTTACGCGACGGTCGCCGAGGGCAAGATGGTCCCGGTCTTCCGCGAGATGTACGTCTCGATCAAGGCGTTGGAGGATGCGTTTTGCCCCGGTGCCAGTCTGGTCAAGCGGCGGACCCTGTTTACCGAGCTGACCGAGCATTTGGACAAGGCCGTGTTGAAGGTGGTGGCGCGTCAGCCGGAATTCGGCCACCGCAGCCTCAGCCTCAACCTCAATCTGATGACGCTGACCTCACGCGAGTTCGCCGCTTTTGACGGCGCAATGACCGAGGATCAGCGATCGAAGATCGTGCTGGAATTCCACCGCAACGATGTCGTCGCCAATTTCGCCCTGTTCCAGCGTCTTGCTCCCAGCCTGACCGAACGGGGCTATTCCCTTTGCATCGACGCGCTCGACGCCCACCTGCTCGCCCATTTCGACCTGAAGGGGCTGCATTGCCGCTTTGCCAAGCTGTTCTGGTCGCAGGACGCGCTGGCATCGGGCAATGCCCTGCGCGATCTGATCGCGGAACGGGCCAATCGCGACGAAGGGGTCGAATACATCCTGGCCCGCTGCGACAATGCCGCCGCGATCCGGCTGGCAAAGCATGCCGGGTTCTCCCTGCTTCAGGGCAAGCTGATTGATCACATGGTCAAGCACGACATCCCGCTGTGATCGGATAAAAAAAGGCCGCACGGTTGCCCGCGCGGCCCAAGGTCAGGGAGGAAACGTCCAGGAAAGACAGACGGCGCAAGGTCGCGCCAATGTCTTTGCTGCACTGCACTATATAGCTATCGCCCCCCTCTCTCGCAATACAAAATGCGCAGGCGGGCGAAGAATCATCCCGCCCCACCCTCCCAGGGGCCGGTCTCGCCGACGAAGAGCCGGACCCGGCGCAACACCAGCGAAACCGCCGTTCCACGATCGATTGCCAGCCGGGAAAAGGCGTCGCGACTCGCCTCGACTTCGACCGTTTCGCCATCGGGCAGATCGAGGTCGATCCGGACCACCGGCCCCAATACCGAAATCTGACGCACCAGGGCGTGGGGCTGCCCCGCCGCTGGGGGAACCAGGGTGATTTCGTGGGGACGAACAAAGGCGATGGCCGCCCCATCCGGGGCGTCAACCCGGACCGAGCCGCCGAATAGAGCGGTGGTGCCGCCCTCGACCCGGCAGGGAACCGCGTTGACATGGCCGAGAAAGCCGAACACGAACGGAGTGGCGGGTTGGTCATAGATCGCGGCGGGGCTGCCGACCTGTTCGATTCGGCCCTTGTTCATCACCACCACCTCGTCGGCGACTTCCAACGCCTCTTCCTGATCGTGGGTAACGAACACTCCGGTCAGGCCCAATTCGTCATGGAGGCGACGCAGCCAGCGGCGCAATTCCTTGCGGACCTGGGCGTCAAGCGCCCCGAACGGCTCGTCCAGCAATAACAGGCGGGGTTCGACCGCCAAAGCGCGGGCCAGGGCGACGCGCTGACGCTGCCCGCCCGACAATTGGGTGGGGTAGCGTCCGGCCAGTCCGCTGAGCTGCACCAGATCAAGCAAGGCGCCAACGCGGCGGTCGATCTCGGCGCGCGGCGGCCGGTCCTTGCCTTTGCGCACGGTCAGGCCAAAGGCGATGTTGTCGGCAACGGTCATGTGGCGGAACAGGGCGTAATGCTGGAAGACGAAGCCGATGCCGCGATCGCGCGCCTTCTGCTCGGTCGCCTCGATCCCGTCCAGGATCACACGACCGTGATCGGGGGCTTCCAGCCCGGCGAGGATGCGCAACAGCGTCGTCTTGCCCGAGCCGGACGGCCCCAACAGCGCCACCAGCTTTCCTTTCGGAACCAGCAAGGACACATCGTCGAGCGCCCGGAACGCGCCGAAATGCTTGGTGATGTTCTGAACTTCGATCACCGGATCGCTCCTCGATTGCCAGAACAAAGGATGAGCCTGAAACTAGACAAAGAAAAGCAATCGTCACGCGGGCCTGTTGCGGGCGATGCCGCCCCGTCGTAAGGTGGCACTGCGTCGGGGTTGGGCAGCCGCGCCTGGGGATTATGCATGCGCAGCACATGGCCGTTCTTTGGGGGGGTGATCGTCGCCCTTCAAGTCTTTGCCGTCACCGTGCCGATCCTGGCCGCCGTTGCGATCCTGCTGCCGCTCGTGGGTCGGCTTGGCCCGGATGAGGCGGTTCTCGGCGGGGGATCGAGTGTGCGGATGCGCGACGAAGGCGGCCGCGTCACGATGCGGATGACCAACACCGCCTATGCCCAACTCAGCGTTCCGGTTGCAGGGGAACCTCGCCCCCGCCGTCTGCTGCTGCGCCAGCACACCGTCGGCGGGACCGATCGCGACGGTGAAATCCGCCTCGACGCCTGGCCGCTCGGCATGCCGATCGATTTACGCCGCGCCCCGATCTACACGATCCGAACCGTGGGCAATTCGGCCAATCTAAGCGATGACGGGCTGTTCTGGACCGAACGGAACGGACGGCGTAGCGCCTGGTCGCTGGCCGATGGCTCGTGGCTGTTCGACACCGACCTCCCGCTGACCAGCTTCGCCTTCGAGCCGGATGCGCGCCGTGTCGCCGCCCTGGCCGTCGCCGACGAGGAATTGTGGTCGCGTGGCGCGGTGGGAGTCATCACCTATGCCGCACCGGGCCGGGTGCTGCGGCGGGTGCTGCTGGTTTCGGTCAACCCGTTGCGCGGCAATGCCCTGCGCGCCACCCTGACCGCCAGCCGCCTCGTTTCCTATACCGAGGCGGCTCAGGGCGGCCGGGTGATCGAACTGCCGCTGGCGGCGGGTCCGGTACGTATTCCGGTCACCGCCTCGGACCTCGATATCGCCCATGCCAGCGTTCCCGCCGGCCTTAAACTGAGTCTGCTTCGTCCGTGGGGGGAGTGACGCCGTCGAGAACGGCGCGGGCCAGTGGGACCGTCACCGCCCGCTGACCTGCCAAAGCGGCGCGGTCGAGGCTGTCGACCAGACCGGCAGCGGCGGCAAAGCTGCGCTCCATCCGCCCCAGCAGATAGCTCACCACTTCCTCGCCGACCTTGATCTGGCGGTCAGCGAACAGCTTGACCAGCACCGAAGCCAGCAGCGCGTCGTCGGGCGCACCGATCGCCACCGCCGGCATCGCCCGCAACCGCGAGGTCAGATCGGCCAGCCGCAGCGGCCAACGCGCCGCCACCTCGCGCCCGGTCAGCAGCAAGCGGCCGCGCGTCTCGCGCACCAGATTGATCAGATGGAACAAGGCGGCCTCGTCCAACTGCCCGGCGGCGGCGGCCTGATCGCAATCCTCGACCGCGACCGCTCCGGCGGTGGCGAGCAGATGGGGCGGATCCTCGACGGTCAGATCAGCGGCGGCAATCGCCACGGCTCCGCTGGCCGCGCTGAACAGGTGGACCAGATGCGTCTTGCCGCTGCCGGGCGGGCCGGTCAGCACCAAGGCGGCACCGGGCCACGCCTGCCAGCGTCCGACCCAGGCATGGGCGTCGGCATTGCACGGCGCGACAAGAAAATCACCGGCCGACAGGGCCGGCCGGTGACCGAGATCAAGGGGAAGCTGTGCCTCGCTCATCTGTCCGGCGTCGCCTCACCGCCATGATACAGCGAACTGGCCAGATAGCGTTGCAGGCTGAACCGGGTCACCACCCCGATCACCGCCGCGGCCGGAACCGACAGCAAGATGCCGACGAAGCCGAACACCGCGCCCCCCGCCAGCAGCGAGAAGATGATCCAGACCGGGTGCAAGCCGACGCGGCCCCCGACCAGCTTTGGCGTCAGGGCATAGCCTTCGAGCAGATTGCCGATCAGGAACACACCGCCGACACCGGCCAGCAGGGTCCAACCCGTTCCTTGAGCGATCGCCAGCGACACGCTGACCACCATCCCGACCAGCATCCCGACATAGGGGATAAAGGCCCCCAGCCCGGTGGCGGCACCGATCAGCAAGCCGAGATCGAGCCCGACCACGGTCAGCCCCAGCCCATAGAACGCGGCCAGGGTCATGCAGACCGTGGCCTGACCACGCACGAACCCGGCCAGGGTGCGATCGACCTTGCGCATTTCGGCACGGATCGTCTCGACATGGGGACGGGGCAGCCAGCCATCAATGGTGGCGACGATCTGGTCCCAATCCCGCAGCAGATAAAAGGTCACCACCGGGGTGATGAACACCAGAGACAGCAGGCTGACCACCGCGATTCCGCCCTTCAGCAGGTCGCGGACCAGACCGGCCAGCCAGCCGACCACCGTCCCGGCATAGGTGCCGACCGCCCCTTGAATCTTGTCGATCTGCTCGGCCGACAGGCGGTGCCGCAACTCTTCGAACAGCGGCCCGGCGCGTTCGCCGAGCGCCCGGACATAGTTCGGCACCCGCTCGATGAAGGTCAGCGATTGTTGCTCGATCACCGGCACCAGCACCATCAGCGCCAGGATGAAGATCGCGAAAAAGCACAAGGTGATCGTCGTCGTCGCCAACGTCCGCGACAGCCCCTTTTCTTCGAGTCGGTCGGCTAGCGGATCGAGGAAATAGGCCACCGCCATCCCGGCAACGAAGGGCAGCAGCACGCCGCGCAGCACCCACAGCAGCAAAACGCAGACGATGGCGCAGGTGAGCCAGAAACGCAGCCGCTGACCGGGGGTCATCCCGGTCACCACCACGGTTGAGATTTCAGAGCTCATCGTCCGCCTCCGATCCGCATTGTCCAGCTTCCTTCGCCCTGCTCCAGGATCAGCCCGGCAGAGGCCAGGGCGGCGCGGACCTGCTCGGTCTCGCCGACGACATGCAGCGACAGGGCCGCCTCGTCACGGGTCAGAGACACGATCTCCCACCGCCGGACCTGAGGCACCCGGCTCAACCGATCCCGCACGCTCAGCCAGTCGCCCAGGCCAGACAGCGGCACGATAGTCGCCAAACTGGCGGAATGATCGAACGACAACGTGTTCTGCTGCTTGTACAGGGCATCATACCCCTGGGAAATCTCGGCGATCGCGGCACGCATTGCCGCCTCGGGGCCACCCTCGGCGGTGAAGGTCTTGCTGTCGAACGGGCGCGGCAGCGATCCGCCCCCGCTTAAGGTCACCTCGACCCCGCCGTTGGCGGTGATCGCGGCCAGCGCCACCAACACGTCTCCGGTGCGATAGCGCGCCCCGATCGCTGCCAACAAATCAGGCTGAAGCGCGACAATGCGATCAACCGGCGGCGACGCGGCCCCGCTTGGATCGGGCACCGATCCGGCGACAACCAGCGGCACCAGACCGCCCCCGGCGAAACCGCTCCACGCCGCCCGCCACGGGCTGGGCTCGTCCCAGGCGGCGGGCAGACCGCCACCGGCCGGACGCAGCACCGGCACGACGACGACCGGACGCAGGCGCGGTTCGACGAACTTTACCCCCGACTCGCGCAGCAGCTTTTTCACCGCCATCGGGTTATAGCGAACCGTCATCGTGGCGAGATAGCGCACCGCCGACGACCGCTCCTGCTCGACCGCGACGTCACGGACGTATTGCCGGGCATCGACGGCAGTCAGCCGTGCGAGATCGGCAGGGCTGGCCAGCCGTTCAAGCATGCGACGAAAGCCTGTTCGTTCGGCTTCGGCGATCGCCTGCTCCTTCGCGGCGGCGACTGTGGCGGCGGTGACGTCAACGTCAAGCCCGCGCACGGTGAAGGCATCGGCGGCCAGGGCGCTGGGCCCGGTCACGACGAGGGTGAGAACACATAACAGAATCAATGCGCCGAGACGGCGCCGGAGAGAAGCCATTGCAAACCGTCCGGGATCAAGTATCTTCGGCCAACCCGTTCCGGCCCGAACATATCACACCGAATCCCACGAGGAAGCCCATTCCCGCGCATGATGAAAAGCAAGGCCTGACCTACCGCGACGCCGGCGTCGATATCGACGCGGGCGAGGCCCTGGTTGAGGCCATCAAGCCGCTGGCCCGTTCGACCGCCCGCACCGGCACCGCTGCCGGTCTCGGCGGCTTCGGGGCGCTGTTCGACCTTCGCGCCGCCGGCTTTGCCGACCCGATCCTGGTCGCAACCACTGACGGTGTCGGCACCAAGCTGAAAGTCGCCATCGAGGCCGGCCGACACGATACCGTTGGTATCGATCTGGTCGCGATGTGCGTCAACGATCTGGTGGTCCAGGGGGCGGAGCCGCTGCTCTTCCTCGACTATTTCGCCACCGGGAAGCTTGATGTCGCCGCTGGCAAGGCGATCGTCTCCGGCATCGCCGAAGGCTGCCGTCAGGCCGGGTGCGCCCTGGTCGGCGGTGAAACCGCCGAAATGCCTGGCATGTATGCCGATGGCGATTACGATCTGGCCGGATTCGCGGTCGGTGCCGCCGAGCGCGGGCAGTTGCTGCCCCTGGTCGATGTCGCCCCCGGCGATGTCGTGCTGGGTCTGACCTCGTCCGGCGTCCATTCCAACGGCTTTTCGCTGGTGCGCCGCATCGTCGAACGCGGCGGCCTGTCCTATAACGATCCCGCGCCGTTCGCGCCCTCGCGCCCGCTGGGTGAAGCCCTGCTGGAACCGACCCGGATTTACGTTGCCAGCACGCTGGCCGCGATCCGCGCCGGAACCATCAAGGCGCTGGCCCACATCACCGGCGGCGGCCTGATCGAAAACCTGCCTCGCGTCCTGCCCGAAGGGGTGGTCGCCGAAATCGACGGAGCCGCCTGGGCCCCGCCGCCGGTGTTCCGCTGGCTGGCGTTCGAAGGCAAGGTCGCCGCAACCGAGATGGCCCGCACCTTCAATTGCGGAATCGGCATGGCCCTGGTGGTCTCGCCCGATCAAGCCGACGAGGCGGCGCGCATTCTGGCCGAAAAGGGCGAAACCGTGCTGCGGATCGGTCGTATCCGGCCCCGCAGTGGCGACGAGCCCCAGTGCCAGGTGCTGAACCAGGATGGCTGGATCTGACGCTTCGGCCGGGCCGCGTTCCCCTGGTGGAACCGGCCCGGCCTCCGGCGCTGCGGACAGGGGCCGGGTAAGGCCCGTCGCCCTGCCCGCCTCCACCCGAGCGCCCCACCGCGAACCCGGACCCACCCCCCGCCGATGACTCTTCCTTGTGCCGTCGCGATTGCCGGCCCGACCGCCTCGGGTAAATCCGGGCTGGCACTCGCCCTCGCGGTGGCCTTCGATGGCGTGGTAATCAACGCCGATTCGATGCAGGTCTATGACGCCCTGCCGATCCTCACCGCCCGCCCCGGGGCGGCGGCCCTGGCCCGCGCGCCCCATCGTCTGTACGGAATGATCGACCCGGCCGAGCCGTGCTCGGCGGCGCGCTGGCGCGATCTGGCCGCTGCCGAAGTCGAGTCCGCCTGGGAGTCCGGCCGCTTGCCGATCGTGGTCGGCGGAACCGGGCTCTATCTCGAAGCCTTGATGGACGGCCTGTCGCCGATTCCCGAAATCCCCGCCGAGTCCCGCGCCGAAGCCCGCGCTTTGTTCGACGATCTGGGCAACGCCGCCTTTCACCTGCGTCTGGCCGAAGCCGATCCGGTGATGGCCGCCCGCCTGCCCCAAGGCGACAGCCAGCGAATGATCCGCGCCTGGGAGGTGCTGTCGGCCACCGGACGCTCGCTGGCGGCATGGCAGACCGAACCGCGTGAAGGGGCAGTGGCGGCGCGCTGGCTGACCCTGGCGGTTGCCCCCCCGCGCGACCGGCTGCGTCAAGCCTGCGACGGCCGCTTCCTGGCGATGGTCAAGGCCGGAGCCGTCAACGAAGCCCGCGCCTTTCTCGACCGCGATCTCGACCCCGTTCTGCCGATCATGAAGGCGCTGGGCCTGCGCGATCTTGGCGGCTACAGCCGGGGCGACCGTCCGCTGGACGAAGCGATCGCCACCGCTCAAAGCGCCACCCGCGCCTATGCCAAGCGCCAAATGACCTGGGTTCGGCATCGACTCAAGCCGGATATGGTGCTGGATGCGCAACTTTCGGAAAGTTTGATGACATCAATCTTTGCGAAAGTTCGCCAGTTCCGCTTGACCCCCGTTTGACATGGCGATAGGTTGTGCCCCTTCGCGCCGTCGGACTCCGATGGCGTGGCGGGTTTAATTTGAGTTCAAGGGGCTGATATGGTGCACCACGATACGATGACCGGAGCGGAAATCCTCCTCAAGGCGCTGGTCGATCAGGGCGTGGACGTGATTTTCGGGTATCCCGGCGGCGCCGTACTCCCGATCTATGACGAACTGTCCAAGCAGAATCGCATCCGCCACATCCTGGTGCGGCACGAGCAGGCGGCGGTCCATGCCGCCGAGGGCTATGCCCGCTCGACCGGCAAGGTCGGCTGCGTCCTGGTGACCTCGGGTCCGGGCGCGACCAACGCCGTGACCGGTCTGGCCGACGCGCAGTGCGATTCGGTGCCGCTGGTCTGTCTGACCGGGCAGGTTCCCACGCATCTGATCGGCAACGACGCCTTTCAGGAAGCCGACATCACCGGCATCACCCGCCCCTGCACCAAGCATAATTATCTGGTCAAGGACACCAATCAGCTCGCCCGCACCGTGCACGAGGCGTTCCATGTCGCCCGCTCGGGTCGGCCGGGGCCGGTGCTGATCGATCTGCCCAAGGACGTGGTGCAGAATCGCGGCCTGTACCAGCCGCCGTCGAAGACCAAGTCGAAGTACAATCCCCAGGTCAAGGGCGACATCCACGCCATTGAAAAGGCGGTCGATCTGATCGCCAGCGCGAAGCGGCCGGTGTTCTATGTCGGCGGCGGCGTCATCAATTCAGGCATCGCCGCCTGTCAGTTGCTGACCCAGTTTGTGCGGATGACCGGCTTCCCCTGCACCCTGACCCTGATGGGCCTGGGCGCGTTTCCGGGATCGGACCCGTTGTTCCTCGGCATGCTGGGGATGCACGGCACCGTCGAAGCCAACATGGCGATGCACGATTGCGATGTGATGATCAATATCGGCGCCCGGTTCGACGACCGCGTCACCGGACGGCTGAACGCCTTCTCGCCGAACTCGAAGAAGATCCATATCGACATCGATCCCAGCTCGATCAACAAGAACGTTGCGGTCGATCTGTCGATCGTCGGCGATTGCGCCCATGTCATCGAAGACATGATCAAGGTGTGGAAGGCGCGTCAGCCCAAGATCGACGAGCGGGCGCTGCGCGCCTGGTGGGCCAAGATCGAGGAATGGCGCGGTGCCGACAGCCTGCGCTATCCCGCTTCCGACACGATCATCAAGCCGCAATACGCGATCCAGCGCCTGTACGACCTGACCCGGTCGCGCAATCCCTACATCTGCACCGAAGTCGGGCAGCATCAGATGTGGGCGGCCCAGCATTTGCGGCTGGATTCGCCGCTGCACTGGCTGACCTCGGGCGGTCTCGGCACGATGGGCTATGGCCTGCCCGCGGCGATGGGCGTCCAGACCGCCCATCCCGACGCGCTGGTCATCGACATCGCGGGCGAATCCTCGATTCAGATGAACATCCAGGAAATGGCGACCCTGGTTCAGCACAATCTGCCGGTCAAGATCGTCATCCTCAACAATCAGTACATGGGGATGGTGCGGCAGTGGCAGGAACTGATCCACGGTGCCCGCTATTCGGAAAGCCACATGGATCATCATCCCGATTTCGTCAAACTGGCCGAAGCTTTCGGCGCGGTCGGACTGCGGGCCGAGCGCCCGGATCAGGTGGATGGCGTCATCACCGAGATGCTGGCGGTCAACCGTCCGGTCATCGTCGAGATGCGCACCGACGCCAGCGAGAACGTGTTTCCGATGATCATGCCCGGCATGGCTCATAACGAGATGGTGCTGGGTCAGGAAGACCGCTCTCGCGACAATCCGGGGTCCGAACAGGACGGCATGGTTCTGGTCTAAGGGGTATTACGAATTGACCGACGCAGTTCAAGACAGCAACCGCCACACCATTTCCGTTCTGGTCGACAACGAATCCGGCGTGCTCGCCCGGGTCATCGGCCTGTTCTCGGGGCGTGGCTACAACATAGAGAGCCTGACCGTTGCCGAGGTCGATGCGCACGAGAACCTCTCGCGCATCACCATCGTCACCTCGGGCACCCGGATGATTATCGAGCAGATCAAGAACCAGCTGCGCCGTCTGGTGCCGGTGCACAAGGTCCACGATCTGACCATCGAAGGCCCCCATGTCTCGCGCGAGTTGGCCTTGATCAAGGTCGCCTCGACCGGGGAGAAGCGGGTCGAAGCGTTGCGCATCGCCGATATCTTCCGGGCCCGCGCGATCGATTCGACCAACGAATCCTTCGTGTTCGAAGTGGTCGGCGCAACCGAGAAGGTCGAAGCCTTCATCACCCTGATGCAGCCGCTGGGGCTGGTCGACGTGTCGCGCACCGGCGTCGTCGCCATCGCCCGCGGCTCCAAGCCGCTGTGATTTAATTGCGGATCGGGGGGCGGCCCTAGCCGCCCCCCGTTTTTTATTCCCGATTAGCCGAAATCGATGTCGGAATCGGGGATCATCGCTTCGAGCGTGGGACGGGCGAACAGAAAGCCCTGAACGAAGCGCAAGCCGGCCTCTTTCAGCACCGCCAGTTCCTCGACACGCTCGACCCCTTCCGCCACCACCTTGACTCCCAAAGCTCGCGGGCAGACCGACAAACATCGCCTGGACAATCACCCGGCGGGTACGGTCGC
>NZ_AQPH01000083.1 GCF_000442515.1 Magnetospirillum fulvum MGU-K5
CCACCGGCGGCAGCGTGGTCGGCACTGGGGGCACCGATACCCTGGTTACCGCTGGCACCAGCCTCAATCTGAGCGAAACCGCTTTGTCCGGCATCGAGGTGCTGAAGGCGGGTACCGCCACCGCGACGACCTTCACCGTCGATCAGGCCGATCTGGTCACCGGCGGCAGCGTGGTCGGCACCGGGGGCACCGATACCTTGGTCGCGGCGGGGACGAGCCTCGATCTGACCGCCACAACCTTGTCTTCGATCGAGGTTCTGAAGGCCGGCAGCACCGAAGACACGACCCTGACCGTTGCTCAGGCCGACCTCGCCGCGAACGGCAGCGTGATCGGCAGCAGCGGCTCCGATACCCTGGTGCTGACCGGCACGACGGTCAATCTGAGCAACACCACCGTGTCGGGAATCGAAAACATCGATGCAAGTGCCGTGTCCGGGGACGCCAAACTGGTCAGCGGCACCGGCGATCAGACCATCACCACCGCAATCGGTGCCACCACCGTCATCTACTCGCACCTCGACGATATCGGGAATGCCGGAGATACCATCGTCGACTTTTCCAGCGGCGACAAAATCCAGATTTCCGGCACGGAATGGGGGCTGGTCACCAGCGATCTGTGGGGGGCAGGATCCGGAACGACTCACGCCTATCTCGAAATTGATGGTTCAGTGCTGAAATATATCAACGGATCCAATACGCGGACGATCGCCACCACCACCGGCCATAACCTGAGCCAGAGTGATATCCTGGTTCAGTCTGTCGAGAAGACTGCCACCGGAGCAACCCTCGACATCACCCGCGAGACCACGCCGGTGGATGTGCTGAAGGGCTACACCTCCGCGACGACATTCATCGCCAATCGCAACAATCTATCTGATTACGCCAGCATCCTTGGGTCGACCGGTGTCGATACCCTGGTAATGAACAGCCCCAATGCCGATTTAAGCAAGATGACCTTCAGCAGCCTTGAGGTTCTGAAGGTCGGCGCGACCAGCGCGAACAACGTCACCCTGACTGACGCCGAGGTCTCGGGCTTGGTCAGCGTGATCGGCAACAACAGCATCGACACCCTGATCGCCGCCGGGCCGACCCTCAGCCTGACCACGACGACGTTGTCCGGCATCGAGGTGCTGAAGGCGGGTACCTCGATCGACACCACCTTCACCGTCAATCAGGCCGATCTGGCGGCGAATGGCAGCGTGGTTGGGAATGACGGCACCGATACCTTGGTGATTAGTGGCACTAGCCTCAGCCTGATCGCGACGACGTTGTCCAGCATTGAGGTGCTGAAGGCGGGTACTGCTACCGCGACGACCTTCACCGTCGATCAAACTGATCTGGCGAATGGGGTTGTCAGCGTAGTCGGCAATACCGGGATCGATACCCTGGCGACCTCCGGGACCACGCTCGATCTGAGCACGACGACACTGTCCAGTGTCGAGATTTTGAAAGCAGGCTCCGCCGCAACGACCTTCACCGTCGATCAGGGTGATCTAGCGGAAAATGGCAGCGTGGTCGGCAGTGGCGGCGTCGATACCCTGACGACCGCCGGGGCCACGCTAGATTTGAGCGCGACGACGCTGTCCAGTGTCGAGATTTTGAAAGCAGGCTCCATCGCGACGACCTTCACGGTTGATCAGGTCGATCTAGCGGCGAATGGCAGCGTGGTCGGCAGTGGCGGCGTCGATACCATAGTTATCAACGGCGGCAGCCTCAGCCTGACCGCGACGACGCTGTCTAGCATCGAAGTGCTGAAGGCGGGCACCTCGGGCGATACCACCTTTACTGTCGATCAAGGCGATCTGGCAACCGGCGGCAGCGTGGTCGGCGGAGCAGGAAGAGACACCCTGGCGATCAACGGTGCCAGCCTCGACCTGAGTGCAACCAAGCTGTCCAGCGTCGAAATCTTGAAGGCGGGAACCGCTGTCGCGACGATCGTTACCGTCGATCAGGACGATCTGGTCAGCGGCGGTAGCGTGATCGGCGGGGCCGGAAGAGACACCCTGGCGATTAGCGGTGCCAGCCTCGACCTGCGGAACACGACCCTGTCTGGCATCGAGGTGCTGAAAGCTGGGAGTGCCGCCACGACGACCTTTATCGTCGATACCGCCGACCTGATCGCGGGCAGCAGCGTAATCGGTACCGGCAACAGCGCCGACGCCCTGGTGATCAATGGCACCAGCCTCGACCTCAGCGCCATCACACTGAGCGGCATCGAGATCCTGGCGGCAGGCACCACGGGCGATACCACCTTCACCGTCGACAGTACCGATCTGGCGACTGGGGGATCGGTGATCGGCAACATCGGCACCGATACCCTGGCTCTCAACGGGACCGCGCTTGGCCTGGGGGGGACGACGTTGTCAGGGATTGAGGTCATCAAACTGACCAGCAATGCCGCTAATACCCTCACCCTGGCCCAGAGCGCGCTGACCGGGGTCAACAGCGTGGTCGGCGGCAACGGCATCGACACCCTTGTGGCGTCGGGCGGCAGCCTCGATCTCAGTACGGTCACACTGTCGGGGATCGAAATCCTGAAAGCCGCCGGGGCGACTAACTTCACCGTGGGGCAGTCGACCTTGTCGGGCACCCAGACGGTGATCGGTTCAACTGGGACCGATACCCTGACGGTGATGTCGGGTAGCGTCGATCTGAGCGGGACGACCCTGTCCGGCATCGAAGTGATCCAGGCCGGCACCACGGCCGCGACCTCGTTCCTGCTGACCCAGTCGGTGCTGAGCGCCGGGGGGTCGGTGATCGGCACCGCCGCGATCGACACGGTGGTGGCGGTCGGCAACAGCCTCGACCTCAGTCGGACGACCTTGTCGGGGATCGAGGTGATCCGGGCCGGGACCGCGGCTCCGACCACCCTCACGGTGGCCCAGAGCAACCTGAGCGGCCAGACCACCATCATCGGTGCGCGTGGTTCTGATACCCTGGTAGTTGCGGGCAACAGCCTGGATCTGACCGCCACGACGGTATCCAGTATCGAGACGATCAAGGCCAGCAGCGCATCGGCGACCTTGTTCAAGGTCGATCAGGCCGATCTGGCGACCAACGGCAGCGTGGTCGGCAACAGCGGTATCGATACCCTCTGGGTAAAATCGGCCGCGATTGATCTGCACGCGACAACGCTGTCTAGCATCGAGGTGATCCAGGCCGGGACCAATCTCGCGACGACCATTACCGTCGATCAGGCCGATCTCGCCACCGGCGGCAACGTGATTGGCACCGGTCAGACCGACACCCTGATCGCCGCCGAGGACAGCCTCAGCTTGACCACAACGACGCTGTCCGGCATCGAGATCCTGAAGGCGGGCAGCAGTGCCGCGACGACATTCACCGTCGATCAGGCCGATCTGGCGACAAACGGCAGCGTGGTCGGCAATAACGATACTGTCGATACCCTGGTGATCAATGGCACCACCCTCAGCCTGACCGCGACGACGCTGTCCGGCATCGAGGTGCTGAAGGCCGGAACGGCCGGGGCAACCACCTTCACCCTCAATCAGGCCGATCTGGACTCCGGAGTCGTCAGCGTGATCGGCGGTGCCGGAGCAGATACCCTGGTGGTCACCGACCAAATCGTCGACCTGCATTCGGTGGCCCTGACCTCGGTCGAAATCATCAAGGCGGGCGTCAACTCCACCACCTTCGCCCTGGCCCAGGATGCTCTGGTCACGCGCGGCAGCGTGGTCGGCACCGGCGGCCTTGATGAGATCACCTTCGGATCGGCCACTCTCGATTTGAGCGGCACCACCTTGTCCAGCATCGAGACGGTGAGCATCACCAAGACCGATGGTGCCCAACTGACGGTCAGTCAGGCCAATCTGGCCTCGATCACCTCGATCAAGGGTAACGACGGCACCGATACCCTGGCCACCAGCGGCACCAGCCTCGATCTGAGGAACACCACCCTGTCCGGCATTGAGGTGTTGAAGGCGGGAAGCACCGCCAGCACCACCTTTACCCTCAGCCAGAACGAAGCAGAGTCGATCACGTCGATCCTGGGCAATACCGGCATCGATACCCTGGTCGTTGCCTCCGCCAGCGTCAATCTCAGCGGGACAACGCTGTCCAGCATCGAAGTGGTGAAGAGCACCGCAACTACCGCGACCATCTTTACGATAGGAGAGACGACGCTGTCCTCGGGCAGCACCGTCGTCGGCGGGATAGGGCTCGACACTCTACTCGCCGCCGGTGACACGCTCAATTTGAGCGGCACGGTCCTGAGCAGCGTCGAGATTTTGAAGGCGGGTACCGCCACCGCGACGACCTTCACCGTCGATCAGGCCGATCTGGCCACCGGTGGCAGCGTGATCGGCCACAACGGCACCGATACCCTGGTCATCAACGGCACCAGCCTGAACCTGACCGCGACGACTCTGTCGGGAATCGAAGTGATCCAGGCCGGAACCAACACTGCGACCACCTTCACTGTCGATCAGGCTGATCTGGCAAGTGGGGTTGTCAGCTTGATAGGTACCACCGGCATCGATACCCTGGTCACCGCTGGTACCAGCCTCGATCTGAGGGCGACCACGTTGTCCGGCATCGAGGTGTTGAAGGCGGGAAGCACCAGTGCCACCACCTTCACCGTCAACACCGCCGATCTGGCCGTGGGCGGCAGCGTGATCGGCAGTAACGGTATCGACACCCTGGTGACCTCAGACGATGTTCTGTCCCTGTCCGGGACGACCCTGTCAAGTATCGAAAACGTCAATGCGAACTCGATCAACTACGCGGTGCGCAGCGATCTGACCGATGGCGGATCGTCGGGAGCGGTGATCGTCGGGGGGACCGCCGGCAACAATACCCTGACCGTCAGCGGCAGCGGCAGCGCTGTACTGTTCGGCGGGGCTGGGGACGACCGCTACATGATCGCCAACAACCGGTTCGGTTCGGTGGTGATCGCCGATGCCGCTGGCTCGGCGGACAGCCTCGATATCGGCTATGTCTCGTTGAGCTATGACTCGATCAGCCGCAGCAGCGACAACACCGATCTGGTGCTGTCGTTTGGCAGCGGAAAATCGATCACGATCGCCGATCAATATGCCGGCAAGGGAGTCGAAACCCTGATGGATCTATATCAGGATTACACGATCCAGACCGGCCTGACCGGAGAGGCAGGCGCCAACAATCTGATTGTCGGTCTCAACGGAGAGACCAACACGATCGATCTTTCGAGCGGAACCGGCAACAATCTTCTGTATGGCGGAAACGGCGACGATTCGATCACTGGCGGCAGCGGCAACGATCATCTGGCGGGCGGGGTCGGTAACAACGTCCTTGAGGGTGGGAATGGCAACGATATCCTCGACGGCGGCGTCGGCACAAATACGCTGTGGGGCGGCGCAGGCACCGACACGTTGACCGGCGGCAGCGGCGTGACGGTGTTCCGGTACGACACGAAGAGCGAAGGTGGTGATATCATCACCGACTTCCAGAGTGGCACCGACAAGATCCAGGTTCTGAACGCCAATTTCGGAGAATTCGGCGAGGGTTCCCTCGACGCCAGCCACCTCGTCATCGGGGCCGGGGCTGTTGCCTCCGGCTCGGCGGCGCAGTTCCTGTTCGATACCAACTCCGGCGTGCTGTCGTTCGATGCCGACGGGACCGGAGAGGGCACGGCAACCACCATCGCCACCTTCACCGGCGTTCGCTCGATCACCTCCGGCGATATTCTGGTGGTCAGCCGCTATGGAATTCAAGGCTGATTGAACGACAAAGGCGATGAGCATTGCGGCGCTATGCTCATCGCCTTTGTGTAGCTCTTCTCACCCCAACACCCGATGGCACGGCTTAAATCAATAGATGAATTCCATTTCCGACGATGTTTCTCTTGATCCCGGTTCCGTTGGGCTCAAATGTCTGGTTATTGTCGCGGGGCTCCATCAGGTCAATACCTCGGTGGAGTCCCTGCAGCATGAACATGTGGTGACAGGACCTGACCTCAGCGATTCACAACTTGCTGAAATCGCCCGGTCCCTCGGTTTACGGGCCAAGGTGACCGGGCATTTGGATTCAGACGGTCGCGGACGAGCGGTGCGGGCGCTGTTGCAGCGGGGCGGAGCGAAACTCCCCCGGCTCCGTTCGGTTTGCCTGGGTCTGTTCGAGGAGACGAAACCGCCAAGCCTGCGCGACTACAAAGAGGTTTTTCCAGCTCTGGCCCGGCTCAAAAACAGTGCCATGGTGGTTTTAGTCGGTCTGCGGGAGCAGGACGGCCAAACGCTGGTGGGGGTCGTCGATCCCCTCGCCAAAACCGACGCGGTGATACTGGTTCCTCTCGCCGCCTTCGAGGAGCAATGGACCGGCCGTCTAATTCTAATTCAGCGGAGCTATCGCCTGGATGACCAGACCCAGCCGTTCGGGCTGCGCTGGTTCGTTCCGGAAATTCTACGTCACCGGGCGCTTCTGCGCGACGTGATGATCGCGGCACTGGTGATCCAGATCATCGGTCTGGCGCCCGCGATTTTTCTGCGTGTCGTTCTCGATCGAGTCCTGATCCACGAAAGCTGGTCGACCCTAGTGGTCCTGACCGTCGGGGTGGTTCTTGCCCTGCTGTTCGAAAGCCTGTTCACCTATCTGCGTCAGTACATTCTGATCCAGGCGACAAACAAGATCGACATCCGGCTGGCGGTTCGAATCTTTGCCCACCTGATGTCGCTGCCGATCTCGTATTTCGAGATGGTGCCGGGCGGGGTGACGGTACGGCATTTGCAGCAGGCAGAAAAGATTCGTTCTTTTCTGACCGGGCGGATGCTGACCGTCGCGCTGGAGATGACAACCCTCCTAGTGTATCTGCCACTGCTCTGCTACCTGAGCGGGAAGTTAACCCTGGTAGTTTTGGGGTTCGGGCTTCTGATCTCGGGGGTGGTACTAGCCCTTGTCGGTCCATTCCGGACTAAGTTGCAGGCCCTTTACAACGCCGAGGCCAACCGTCAGGCAATGCTGGTCGAGACTGTCAACGGCATGCGATCGATCAAGAGCCTGACGTTGGAACCCGGGCAGCGACGGGCCTGGGAGGAGCGCTCGGCCCAGGCGGTCGAACTCCACAACAAGGTCGCGGTGATTGGTGCCGGAGCCGGAGCGGTGACCGGTTTTTTTGAAAAATCGATGCTGATCGCCGTGGTGTCGGTGGGGGCTGTTGACGTCTTTTCCGGCCAGTTGAGCGTCGGAGCCTTGATTGCCTTTCAGATGCTGGCCGGACGGGTGATCTCGCCGCTGGTTCAACTGGCCTCGCTGATCCAGGATTACCAGGACACCGCCCTGTCGGTCCGAATGCTGGGGCAGGTGATGAACCGCCCGTCCGAACCACGTTCGAACGGAGGCGGGTTGCAGCCTAAGGTGGCTGGCCAGATCGAGTTCGACCGTGTCACTTTCCGCTACACCCCGGGCGGGGTTCCGGCCCTTGATCAAGTCGGCCTGCGCATTCCAGCAGGCAAGATCGTCGGTCTGGTCGGGCGCAGCGGCTCGGGAAAAAGCACGGTCGCCAAGCTGATGCAGAATCTCTATCCGTTTCAAGATGGGGTGATTCGCATCGATGGCATCGATATCCGCGAATTCGACCTGACCCATCTGCGCCGCAATATCTGCGTTGTTCCCCAGGATACGTTCATCTTTCGCGGCAGCGTGCGCGACAACATCGCCCTGACGAACCGTTCGGCGGGGTTGGAAGAGATCGTTGCAGTGGCGCGACTGGCCGGTGCCGACGAATTCATCGAACGGCTGCCAAATGGCTATGACACCGAACTGGAAGAAGGCGGCCAGAACCTGTCGGGCGGGCAGAAACAGCGCCTCTCGATCAGCCGGGCGCTGTTGCTGCGCCCGCCGATCCTGGTGCTGGACGAGGCGACCAGCGCCCTCGATCCCGATAGCGAGGCGATCTTCCTGGATAACCTTTCGGGGATCGCCGCCGGGCGTACCACCCTGATTATTTCACACCGGCTGAACACCCTCACGCATTGCGATGCCTTGGTGATCCTGGAGCGCGGAAAGATCATCGACGCCGGCACTCATGCCGAGTTGCTGCAACGCTGCGAGGTCTATCGCCATCTGTGGCGTCAACAGAATCGGGGGCTCTCATGATACCCTCGCCGCCGCCATCCCGTCTACCCGAGGACGCCATTGATTTCCTGTCCCCGGCAGAAGCGATTTCCCAGCGTCCGCCGCCCCGTCTGGCGCGGTCCATATTGTATATGTGCGTCGCCGCGCTGGCGGTGGCGGTGTTATGGGCTGCGCTTGCCACCACCGAGGAAATCGTTTACGCCACGGGGAAGTTGAATAATATCCGGCGAACCGTGGTGGTCCAACCGCTAGAAACCTCGGTGATCCGCGAGATTCACGTCCGGGAGGGGCAGAGGGTTACCAAGGGCCAGCCGCTGATTACCCTCGACCCGACCCTGACCGGCTCGGATCTGGCCCAGACGGAAATTCGCTGGCGGGTTCTCAACAGTCAGAAGCGGCGAGTTCAGGCAGAATTGGAGGTGCGGCCGTTCGTACCGCAGGGCAGCGAGGATGCCTCGCAGGCGTCGCTATACCTTGAGCGGCAGCGGAGCCTGTCGGCC
Source organism: Magnetospirillum fulvum MGU-K5 (assembly GCF_000442515.1). Taxonomy (GTDB): domain Bacteria; phylum Pseudomonadota; class Alphaproteobacteria; order Rhodospirillales; family Magnetospirillaceae; genus Phaeospirillum; species Phaeospirillum fulvum_B. The sequence goes on from NZ_AQPH01000083.1 coordinate 8,568, forward strand.
AAGCAGCGGTCTCTGGAAGGGACGATTGCCAAGACCAAGGCCGAACTCACAACCACCAAGCGTTCGGTCGAGTTGCTGACCGAGCGGCTGAAGACCGTCGCCGATCTCGAAAAAATGCAAACCAGCCTGTTCGAGAGCCAGATCGGATCGAAAGCCCGGATGTTGAGTAGCCGGGATCAGCGGCTGGACGTCGAAACTACCCTGTCCCAAGCCATCAACCGCATCCAGGAGCTTCGCCACAGCCTGACCACGGCGGAAGCCGAACGAGAAATCATGCTGCGGGAATGGCAGCAGAAACTGAACGAGGAACTGGTGTCGGTTAGCCGTGACCTCGACGAGATCGGTGAATCCGTCGAAAAAGCGCGCTATCGCAAAAATCTTGCGGTGTTGACCGCGCCGGTTGACGGGGTGGTGTTGGAAGTCGCCAAGCGCTCGACGGCGTCGGTCGTGCGCGAGGCGGAGCAATTGGTGGTGATCGCGCCTGCCGACGTGCATATGGAGATTGATGCGCGGATCGACGCCCGGGATATCGGCCTCGTCGTCGCCGGAACCGTCGCCCGCATCAAAGTCGACACCTTTCCCTATCAGAAATTCGGCACCCTGCCGGGGGTCGTCAGCGTCGTCAGTTCGGATTCATTTACCCGCGATGCGAACGAGACCACTCCATCCGGTAGCGGCAGTTCCAGCCGGACCTATTTCATTGCCCAGATCACCCTGGGCAATGACCGGCTGCGCTCGCAGAACGGCAAGGACGCCATCCTGACCCCAGGCATGACCGTCAGTGTCGAAATCGTGATTGGACGACGCTCGGTTCTGTCCTACCTGTTGCGGCCGCTGGCGGAAACCGTCGACGAGGCGCTTCACGAACCGTGACGGGGTCGCTCGCCGTATAGTGCCTTAGGGTCAGGACCCATAAAAATGTTTTCTTGGGAGAAGCTTTGTGATTCAAGGATTCCGAAAGGAGCCCTTGAATGGACGATCATCTTTTCTGGCTGACGGACGAGCAGTTTGTGCGGCTTGCCCCGCATCTTCCGACCGATACGCGGGGCAAGGCACGAGTAGATGACCGGCGTGTCATCAGCGGGATTATCCATGTCCTGAAATAAGGATGTCGCTGGGTCGATGCCCCTTCAGCTTATGGACCGCGCAAGACGCTCTATAACCGTTTCGTCCGCTGGGGCGACAAGGGCTCTGGCAGAACATCTTTCATGCCCTGGCTTCGGCGGGAGGCCCTCCTGCCCAGGTGCTGATCGACTCCTCGGCTGTCAAAGCGCATCGCTGCGCCGCAGGCGGAAAAGGGGGGAACAGACGCCGGCGATTGGTCCCTCGCGGGGCGGTCGCACCACGAAAATCCATGCTCTGACCGATGCCTTTTGCCGCCCCATCGCTTTCCTGCTGACCGGCGGGCAAGTGGCGGATTGCACCGCTGCCGACGCTCTGCTCGACCAGATGCCCGAAACCCACATTCTGCACGGCGACAAGGGCTACGATAGCAACGCCGTCCGCCGCAAGATCGAGAGTAAGGGCGCCGCGCCAAACATCCCGCCCAAGGTCAATCGACGCTGGAAAAACTGCTTCTCGCCCGTTCTCAACCGAGACCGTAACGCCATCGAGAGAATGTTTTGCCGACTCAAGGACTTCCGCCGTATCGCCACCAGATAGGACCGACTCGCCAAAAACTACATGGCGGCGGCCTGCATCGCTGCAACCTTCAGTTACTGATTATGAGTCCTAACCCTAGCACTGCAGTTGCATATTATGGGGCGCCGCGAGGGATGCCGCACCGCCGACCCCGATGATTTCCCGGCCTGGACTGTTGTTTTTCTCTCGGGCCGCTGCGATCGTTTGTTGCGGCCATCGGGGGGGGGGGGCTATGTGTTGCGGTATAAAGTTCCGATCATCGCAGGACAGGACCGGTGTGGAGTCCCGCCCAGATTGGACTGTCCGTTGATCGGCGACATACCGCCGCCCCCAAAGGATCAATCTCTGATGCTGCGTCTTTACGCCAAGGTCGCCGGACTCCGAACGCTGAGCATGGTTCTGGCCGCCGCGTTCATCGCCCTGCTGCCGACAATGGTGACGCCGCTCGAATACGGACGCTTCAATCTGGCTCTGTCGCTAACCCAGGTGGGAGCAGCGCTGTTGCTGTCCTGGCCCAATCAGGCCCTGCTGCGTTTTGGCCGCGAAGCCTATGTCACCCAGGGTAGCCTGGGTGAAGCCGCCGCCAGCCGACTCATTCTCCATCTCGTTCTGCTGGTTCCGGCCCTGATCCTGGCGGCGAGCCTGGCCGGTCCCCTGGCCGCGTGGACCGAGCTTGACCCCGACCTGCTGCGGACACTGTTGCTGCTGGGGCTGCCGCTGATTTCGCTGTCCGATATCGCCACCTTCCTGGGCCAGGCCAGCGGTCGCTACGCGGGCTTTGGCTGGGCCCCACTGGCACAAAGAGCGTGTCAGTTGGCTGCACTGCCGGTGATCGCGCTGGGACTGGCCTCGGGCTGGGCCGTGTTGATGGCCGCGACCCTGATCGGCTATGGCGTCGGGATGGCGTTGGTGTGGCACTCTTTACCCCGTGAAGCGCTGCGTGGATTCCGACCATCTCAGGCGGCAATCCGTCAGTTGCTGGTCTATTCCCGTCTGCTGCCCTTGGCCTCGGTCAGCGCCTTTTTGCTGTCCTGGATGGATTTGTGGTTCCTGCGCAGCCTGATGGGCAGCGAGGCGGTGGGGATTTACGCCTGGGCCTACACCATCACCCTGATGGCGATGACCCTGCTGGTCCCACTGTCAGCGATGCTCGCCCCGCGCGCGATCGACCACCGGCTGGAACAAGATCGCGATTCCGGTCGCAGACTGATGGAAAGCGTCGGTGCGGTCTGTGCCCTGGCCGCGGCGGCGCTGGCTCTGGCGATCGGTTTTCTGCCCGCGCTGAGCAGTCTGGTCCCCCTCGGCAGCTATGCCGGAGCGGTAACCCCGGTGATGCTGCTGGCCGCCGGAACCGTATTCCAACTCGGCATGGCCACCGTCGAACCCAGCATCTACGCCAACGAAACGCTGGCCTCGCGGATGGCGGCAATCACCCTGGCGATGGTTGCCGTCAATGCCGCCGCTGATGCCGTCCTGATCCCGCTGATCGGACTGTCCGGCCCGGCTTTGGGCACCGCCGCCGCCTATGGAACCGGGATGGTGCTGGTTTGGACTCTGCTGGCGAAATCATCCGGAGGTGGACCATCGCCCTGGCCGTTCGTCGCATTGGCCCTCGCGACGCTGGCCCTGGCGGGGCTGGCTGCGAGTGTGCCGCCGCTGTTCGCCGCCTTAAGCGGCGCTGTCGGAGCCATCATACTGCTGCTGGTCAGCCGCCGTATGGGCCTGCTGATCGGCTTGCGCCCCCTCGTCTCCAGTTTGCCCCCGGCGGCCGGGCGAGCGATCGACTGGCTGGCCCGTTAACGCCCGCGATAGAGGCCGCCGCCGATCAGCAAAAGCCCCAGAAACAGCGCACCACCGCTGGCCCAGAAAGGAATCGGATGGGAGGTCTCCTCCTGCGCTTGCAGCTTCAAATCTCCGATACTGGCGACATCCGTGGTTTGCTGAAGCGTGACCACCGGGATAGCAAGTCCAATACCCCCCAGCAGGACAAGCAACACCCCTGCGACCATATATTTATTCATCACCCTGCTCTTTCGAACTATCTGTTCCAGAGAAACATACAATCAAACCAGACCCGCCCTCGGAGATAAGGATGGGTAGATTCCGCAACATCGCGGTTATGATTTGACGCAGTTCTGTTTAGAACTGCGAAATCCGCACAGGATTCCTAATTCGATCGCAGGGATCGTCACCCGTCCCAGCCCATCGATCTCAGAGAGACGAACGAAGGTTCCCCGGCGCGGAACCTTGGTGATGGCTTCGACGGTCCAGAAGGTCCGGCACCGTCCGTCGCTTTCAAACAGATCGCCAATGGAGATGGTGGATTTTTCAGTCTGTTCCGACATCAAGCTCTCCTGAAAAGACCTGATTTGCGACCCGACATGAAAGGAATGGAGACGCCACCCAGCCCTCTTTCGGGTGTCTCATCTACTCAGAACAGACCGCCTCCCATCAAGAATCGGCATATACCCACGATTGAAGCACATGGCTTTATCATCACTATATTTACAATGACGCTTTGACCGACAACATCGCCTCTTCTCGGCTCCGTCCAGAGCGGGGATGGATCGTCCCACCGCAATCCCGGCCATGACTATCGGCGTGATCGGCTCCGATATTGAATTATACCCAATAGGATATATCTTATCTTGAGGCAGGACTGTCTCAGGAGGGTGGCATGGCGGCGAAAATAGGAATTTCGGGCAAGATGCTGAGCGTCGTCGTGACCAGCGTCTTGGGTTTCGCGATCATTTCGGTTTTCGCCCTGTCGTTCCTGCGAGCGGTGATGGTCGAGGATCGGATCGGCAAGCTTCGCAATCTGGTTGAAACCGCCGAAGGGATTGCCCAGAGCGCGTATGACCGATCCCAGAAAGGAGAGTTCGACGAAGCCCAGGCCAAGGCCCTGGTCCGCAATGAGTTACGGACCCTGCGATTCGACAAAACCGAATATTTCTTCGTCTATCAGGACGATGGCATCTGCGTTTTGCTGCCGCCCAAGCCTGAGCGCGAGGGGCAAAACATGATCGGCCTGACCGACGCCAACGGGACCAAGATCATCGAGCGGATGCTCGAATCGGCCAAGGCGGGCGGGGGCGCACTGTTCTACCAATTCCCCAAGCCCGGCGGGACCGAAGCCCTCGACAAGGTATCTTATGCCAAACGCTTCGCCCCGTGGGGCTGGATGATCGGCACCGGAATTTACATCGACGATATCAATGCGATTTTCCTCCAAGAGGCGCTGTATTTCGCCGCGATCGTCCTCACCGTCACCCTTGTGACGGTCGGACTGGCGCTGCTGATCGCCCGCCATATCGCCCAGCCGATCAAACGTCTGACTGAAGTTACCGCCCGGCTGGCCGATCAGAAATACGACACTGAGGTCACCGAAACCGGACGCAGTGACGAAATCGGCCTGCTGGCCAATTCGATTCGCACCTTGCGCGATGCGGCGCACGAGGCGGAAATTCTGCGGCTGGAGCAGGAAGAAAGCAAACAACGGATCGAGCAGGACCGCCGCTCCCGCGCATTGTCGATGGCGGATTCGTTCGAAAGCAGCGTCAAGCAGGTCTCGGACGTCATCACTGCCTCGGCACGCAGCATGAAAGGTGCCGCGCAATCGATGTCCGGCGTGGCGCGCCAGACGGCGTCGCAAGCGACCGGCGTCGCCGCAGCGGCGGAACAGGCTTCGACCAACGTCCAGACCGTCGCCTCCGCCGCCGAGGAATTATCGGCCTCGATCAACGAGATCAGCCGACAGGTCCAGCAATCGTCGGCGATGATCGCGACCGGGGTCAGCGAGGCCCAACGGTCCGATCAACTGGTCCAGGGTCTGGCCGAAGCGGCGGGACGGATCGGCGATGTGGTCAGCCTGATCAACGACATTGCGGCCCAGACCAATCTGTTAGCCCTGAACGCGACGATCGAGGCGGCGCGGGCGGGCGAAGCGGGCAAGGGATTCGCCGTCGTCGCGGGCGAGGTCAAACACCTCGCCAACCAGACCGCCAAGGCCACCGAGGAAATCGGAGCCCAGATCGGCGCGGTCCAGGCGGCAACCGCCGAAGCGGTCAACGCGATCCGCTCGATTGGCGGCACGATCGGCCGGATCAACGAGATCAGCGCGGCGATCGCCGCCGCCGTCGAGGAACAGCACGCCGCAACCGCCGAAATCTCGCGCAACATCCAGCAGGCGTCGGAGGGAACCCGCCAGGTCACCGGCTATCTTGGCCAGTTGGCCTCGGCGGTGACCGAGGTCGGCGATACCTCGACCAGCGTTCTGACCTCCTCCAATGATCTGGCGGAACAGTCGCAACGCCTGGATGGCGAGGTCAGTTCGTTCCTCTCCACCGTCCGCGCCTGATACCAAGCTGCATTAAGTAGGCCTCATGCAGTTTGGTATATTGGGTCCAAGGGGCCGCGCGGCTTATGCCGCGGAGCCAAGCGGCCCGGATGGGCCGCGCCCAGCGAATGAGGGGCTCGCGCGGATCCGGT
>NZ_AQPH01000084.1 GCF_000442515.1 Magnetospirillum fulvum MGU-K5
CAATCTTGACGATATCGGGATGAATGTTGGCGAGCAGGTTAAGGCCGCAGGCCCCCGCCCCGAAATCGTCAAGCGCGACCATGAATCCCTGGCTGCGGTAATAATCGATGATCCGCGACAGGTGGAGATGGTCCTCGATGCTTTCGTCCTCGGTGATTTCGAAAGTGATGCGGTCGCAGGGAAAGCCGACCCGTTCGGCCGCGGCCAGAGTGGCGCGGATACAGGCGCTGGGCTCGTACACCGCGTTGGGCATGAAATTGATGTTGAGACGGCGACCGCGATCCAGCCGTCCAGCCAGTTCAATCGCGCGGACCCGGCAGGCCTGATCGAAGGCATAGCGGTTATCCGGCGTCACCTGCGACAGAATGCTGGCGGCGGATTGGCCCTCGGGGCCGCGAACCAGCGCTTCGTAGGAATGAATCCGGCGCAACTCCAGATCGATCACCGGCTGAAATGCCATGGTGAAAGGCACGTCGAAGGTCACGCCGTCCTGGCATCGTCCGCAGTGGGTGGTCATCTTTTGTCTCCCGTCTCTTCCGCATCATCCTCCGGGCGACAGAGCCGGGTCAACGCGCCCGTGCGAGGCATTAACCTTGACTGGCGCGGCAGGTCGGCATCGCTTACTCTTTGTCCCATCATGACAAACTCTTACACCGATCTGCTCCCCGCCCTGGAAGAGCTGGCCCGCAAGGCCGGGGCCGCCATCATGGACATCTATGCCGAGGATTTCACCGTTCGCCACAAGGCGGATTCCTCGCCGGTGACCGAGGCCGATCTGCGGGCCGAGGCGATCATCCTGCCCGGCTTGGCCGCGCTCACTCCCGATTTCGCGATCGTCGCCGAGGAACAGGTGGCGGCGGGACGCGTGCCGGTGTTGAGCGACCGCCCGTTCTGGCTGGTCGATCCGCTGGACGGCACCAAGGAATTCGTCCGCCGCAACGGCGAGTTCACCGTCAATATCGGCCTGATCGCGGGCGGCGTTCCGGTTGCGGGCGTGGTGCTGGCTCCGGTGCCGGGGCTGCTGTGGTCGGGCGCGGACGGCCAAGCCTTCCGGGTCGATGCCGACGGACAGCGCCAGCCGATCGCCTGCCGCCCCCGCCCGGCCAGCGGGGTCCGGGTCGTCACCAGCCGATCGCACAATCAGCCCGAATTGCTGACGCAATGGATCGCCCGCTTCGAACAGCCGGAACTCGATTTCGCCGGATCGTCGCTGAAACTGTGCCGGGTCGCCGAGGGATCGGCCGATCTCTACCCCCGCTTTGGCCCCACCTGCGAATGGGACATCGCCGCCGCCCATGCCGTGCTGCGGGCAGCGGGAGGGGTGATCGAGAGCTTTGACGGCGTGCCGCTGGCCTATGCCAAACCGGGCTTCCTCAACCCCGATTTCGTCGCCCGCGGTCCCGATCCGATCACCCAACGCGTGTAGCCGCACCCGCCTGGGCCGCAGTCACCCCGCATGTCAAAAATGTTGCATTTTTCCTACGAAAGAGCCATTCTGAGGGGGTGAAAGGAACGACCTTTCACCCTTAGCCGCCGTAGTTCACTTACGGTGACTTGGTCGGAACTCACAACCCATAGTGGTTGCGGCGGATTGCGATCCGCCCATCGGGGGTCCTGCCGATTTTTCACGATAGAGAGGCCGTCGGCCCGTCCGGCGGCCTTTTCGTTGTCCCCCTTCCCCTTTGCCCACTCAGCCCCCATCTGTCGGGAAGCCCCATTCACTATCCTCGGTATTCCCATGTTGATCCGCCGGCTTCCACAGCACGAACGGTCGGCTTATGCCGCCCATCTCAAACGTCTGTCGCCCGACGACCGTCATCTGCGCTTTACCCGCGCCGGGGTCAGTGACGAATGGATCGACCACCATGTCGCCAATATCCCCGAAGATGGACTGATCCTGGTGGGGACGCTGCGCGACCGGGTGATTGCCGCGGCCCATGTCGCCTTTGACAGCGACAGCGCCGTCGCCGAGGTCGGCATCAGCGTCGATGTCGAGCATCGCTCGGGCGGGCTGGGGTCGGAATTGTTTAATCAGGCGGTGGTGTTCGCCCGCAACCGCCGCGCCGAGAAGCTTTATACCCTGTGCCTGTCCGACAATCGGGGCATGGTGGCGCTGGCCCGCCGCGCCGGGATGGAGATCGAGTTTTCTCAGGGCGAGGCCGAAGCCCATCTGCCGCTGCCGCCGCCCGACCCGCTCAGCGTGTCGCAGGAGATGTCGAGCGGCCTGTTCGCGGTGTTTCGCGATTGGGCCGAATTGTTCGACCGCTATGGCGCGCTGGTCAACGGAGCCGCCCCGCCCGGACGTGCGAAGGGATAGGATTCTGCCGCCGGAGTGCGCTATACCCAAAGCGCCATGTCTGACGCTCCCCTCCCCTGTTCGATCCCGCCCGACCGCCTGACCGAAGCCGCTTCCTTGCTGGCCCAGGGCGGTCTGGTTGCCTTTCCCACCGAGACGGTTTACGGGCTGGGCGGCGACGCCACCAGCGATTCCGCCGTCGCCGCGATCTTTGCCGCCAAGGGTCGCCCCAGCTTCAACCCACTGATTTCCCATGTCGCCTCGGTCGAGGCCGCCGCCGCCCTGGTCGAATTTGGCCCGCTGGCCCAGGCGCTGGCGGCGCGGTTCTGGCCCGGCCCGCTGACCCTGGTCCTGCCCAGACGAAGCGACTCGCCGATTTCGTTGCTCGCCACCGCCGGATTGGACAGCATCGCGGTGCGGATGCCCGATCATCCGATCGCGCTGGCCCTGATCCGCGCCTTTGGCCGCCCGCTGGCGGCACCCTCGGCCAACCGCTCGGGCGCGGTCAGCCCGACCACCGCCGCCCATGTTGCCCAATCGCTGGGGGACAAGGTCGGGATGATCCTGGACGGTGGCCCCTGCCGGGTCGGGGTCGAATCGACCGTGCTCGACCTCACCGGCCCGGTGCCCTTGCTGCTGCGGCCGGGTGGGATCGCCCTCGAAGAGTTGGAAGCGGTGCTGGGAACCCGTCCGGCACGCCCCAGTCCCGAGGCAGGCTCGCCGACCGCCCCCCGCGCGCCGGGAATGCTGTCCAGCCATTACGCCCCCACCCTGCCGGTCCGGCTCGACGCGAGCGACGCCGCCCCAGGCGAAGCGGTGCTGGGCTTTGGCCCCGGCGACGCGACCTTGAACCTGTCGCCCAGCGGCGACCCGACCGAAGCCGCCGCCAATCTGTTTTCGATGCTGCGTGCGCTCGACCGCCCCGACTTTACCGGGATCGCCGTCCGCCCGATCCCCGATGCCGGGCTGGGGCTGGCGATCAACGACCGTCTGCGCCGGGCGGCGGCTCCCAGAGGATAAAAGCGACGATGACCTCTCTTGACCATCTGTCCGCGATTGTCGGGCCGGGCCATTTCCTGACCGATCCCGCCGATATGGCCCCCTATCTGATCGAGGAACGCGGCCTGTACCGCAGTTCCGCCCTGGCGGTGGCCCGACCCGGATCGACCGCCGAGGTCGCCGCCCTGGTCGCCGCCTGCGCCGAAGCCAAGATCGCAATTGTGCCCCAGGGCGGACGCACCGGCTTGTGCGGCGGCGGGGTTCCCGCCGGGCTGGAGCGGGCAATCGTGATCGCGACCGAGCGGATGGACCGCATCCGCGCCGTCGATCCGGTCGATTTCACCATGACGGTCGAAGCGGGCTGCATCCTGGCCTCGATCCAGGCGGCGGCGGACGAGGTGGGATGCCTGTTCCCGTTATCGCTGGCGGCCGAGGGATCGTGCCGGATCGGTGGCAACATCGCCACCAATGCCGGCGGGACCAACGTGCTGCGCTATGGCTCGACCCGCGATCTGGTGCTGGGGCTGGAAGTGGTGCTGCCCGACGGGCGGGTGTGGAACGGGATGAAGGCGCTGCGCAAGGACAATACCGGCTATGCTCTGACCCAAATGTTCATCGGTTCGGAAGGAACGTTGGGGATCGTCACCGCCGCAGTGCTGAAGCTGTATCCCCGCCCTGCCGAGCGTCAGACCGCGCTGATCGCCCTGCCCAGCCCCCAGGCGGCGCTGACCCTGTTGGGGCAGGCGCGACGGGCAAGCGGCGATGCCGTCACCGCCTGTGAATTGATGTCGCGCCTCGCCCTCGATCTCGCGGTGCGTCACATCCCCGGCCTGCGCGATCCGTTGCAAACCCCGGCACCGTGGGTGCTGCTGCTGGAATTGTCGTCGTCGCGGCCGGGCGGACTGCGTGAGGCGATCGAGTCCGTGCTGGCCCAGGCGCTGGAAGACGGCACCGCACTGGACGCGGTGCTGGCCGAAAGCGGAGCACAGCGTCAAGCGCTGTGGCGGCTGCGCGAATCGATCCCCGAGGCGCAGAAGCACGAAGGCGGCAGCATCAAGCACGACATCTCGGTCTCGACCTCCCGGGTTCCCGAACTGATCGAACGGGCCTGCGCGGCAGTAGCCGAGGCCTTGCCCGGCGCGCGCCCGGTGGCGTTCGGCCATATCGGCGACGGCAACATCCATTTCAACGTGTCCCAGCCGGTGGGAGCCGACAAGGATTCCTTCCTCGATCAATGGCCCCGGCTCAACCGGATCATCCACGATGTCGTCACGGCGATGGGCGGTTCGATTTCGGCCGAACACGGCATCGGCCGGTTGAAAGCCGCCGAACTGGTCCGGATCAAACCGGACGTCGATCTTGACCTGATGCACCGGATCAAGCAGGCGTTCGACCCCGACGGATTGATGAATCCCGGCGCGGTGCTGATCCCCCGGTGAACGACAAAGCCAACCCGAACGCTATAGAAATTCTGCGATTTGCGCTATATCTTTAGTCGGAAACACCCTTACGGGGGAGCCGACAATGCGCAGACGAACGTTGATGGGACTCATGGCGGCGATGGTGGCGACGGCGATCCTGCCCTCGACCGCCAGCCGGGCCGAGGACACGCTGCGGATCGGCGTGGTTCCCCACACCAGCGCCCGCGTCGTGCTGGAAATGTACCAGCCCCTGCGCGAACGGCTGGAGACCGAACTGGGCCGCAAGGTCGAGATTCAGACCGCGCCCGATTTCACTTCGTTCGTCCGCCGCGCCCTCGCCCACGACTATGACATCGCGATCACCACCGGGCATCAGGCCCGGCTCTTGCAGCAGGATGCGGACTACCTGCCGCTCGTCACCTATTCGGCCGAGTTCCGCGCCGTGGTGGTGGTGGCGGGCAATGCGCCGATTACCCACCCCGAGGACTTGACCGGAAAAATCGTGATCGGGCTTAGTCCGACCTCGCTGGTGACGCAGTGGGGACGCCACTGGGTCGCCGATCACGGCATCGCCGTGATTCAGACCCGCTATGTCAGCGCCGCCGACAGCATGGCGCAATTGCTGCTGGCCGACGAAGCTGCCGCCGGCTTCATGTCCACCGCCGTGTTCCAGAACCTAGCCCCCGACGTTCAGGCAAAGTTGCGCATTCTCGCCCGCTCCGAGCCGATGCTGGGCCGGGTCTACATGCTGAACGGTGCCTTGGCCGAGCAACGACCGGCCATCCTCGCCGCGCTGAAAGCCTTTGCCGCCTCTGCGGCAGGCAAGAATTATTTCAACAGTACAGCTCTCTCTGGCTACCGCCCGGTGACACATCAGGATCTGGCGGCAATGGATCCCTTCGCCCAGGAAGTCCGCACCCTGCTGCGCGAGGCTGCCCCATGATCTGGCCGTTCCATATCCGCACTGTCCGCGCCCGGTTGCTGATCCCCGCGATTCTGGTCGAAACGGTGATGCTGACTTTGATGGTCGGCAACGGATTGCGGGTGTTGTCCGTCAGTCTGGAAACCCAGGCCGAGTCCCAGGCGGAACAGTTGGTGCCGGTGCTCCAGGCGGCGCTGATCACCCCGCTGGCTCAGCGCGACCACGCCACCGTTCAGGCGATCCTTGACGAAAGCCGGGTTTCAAACGCGCTTGATTATCTGGCGGTCGAGGACGCCCGGGGCCGGGTCATCGCCATCAGCGGATGGGACAAGATCACTCCACTGCCCGTGGTGGAGTCCCGCCTCTCGTTTAACGAGAAGGCTCCGGGAATCCACCGATTCGACGTCGGCGCTCCGGTCGGACTGCTGGGACAGGATCTGGGGCGGCTGCAATTCGGGCTGAACCTTGATGAGCAGGTCGCGGCGCTGCACACCCAGTTTTCGCAAAGTCTGGCGATCGCCGCCGCTGAGATTGCTCTGTCGGCGGCGCTGCTGACCGCGATCGGCATCTGGCTGACCCGCCATCTCACCGCCTTTGCCCGGATGAGCGAGGCGGTCGGACAAGGCGATTACGGCTCGGTCGAAATGGCCGAGGGAGACGATGACATCGGCCGTCTGGGCCGCGCCTTCAACGCGATGTCGCGCGCCGTCCACGAGCGGGTCCAGGACCTGACCATCGCGATCCGCCGCCGCGAGGAGGTCGAAGCCGAATTGCGGGCCAGTGAAGCCCGCTTCCGCGATCTGGCCGCCTCGGCATCGGACTGGTTCTGGGAAAGCGACGACCAGGGTCGGCTGACCTATGCCTCCGAACTGATCGCCTCGGTGTTGGGGGTGACCCCGGCAGCGGTGGTCGGTCTGACCTGGTTCGATCTCGGCCTGAACGATTTGCCCGAGATGGCCGATCAATACCGCCACGATCTGGCCGAACGCGCCCCCTTCCGCGATCTGACGATCAATATCGGCCCACCGGGCGGCAAGGACTTCCGCACCGTGCGGGTCAGCGGTACCCCGGTGTTCGATGCCGATGGCCGGTTCACCGGCTATCGCGGCGTAGGCGCCGACATCACCCGCGAGGCCCTGGCCGAATTCCGCGCCCAGCGCGCCCAACAGCAATTGGTTGATGCGCTGGAGAGTTTGGCCGACGCCATCGCGGTTTATGACGTCAATGATCATCTGGTGATCAGCAATGCGGCCTATCGCGGCCTGTTACGGATCGACCAGGAAACGGCGGACGGCGACGTTACCTTTCGCGATATCATTACCTATGCCTACGATCACCGCCTGTTCAATATCGGCGGACGGGATTTCGACACCTGGATCGATGATCGTATCCGCCGCCATCGTGACGCCAATGGCGAGGTCTTCATTGTCCAGACCCATGACGGCCACTGGTTCCAAAGCCGCGAATTCTCCACCCGGGAAGGCGGAGTTGTCTCGGTCCGTACCGACATCACCGAACTGAAACGCCGCGAGGTCGAGTTAGACATCCTGCGGCGGCGCTATGCCCTGATCCTGGGGGCGGCGGGCGAAGGGATTCTGGGTCTCGATCGCGACGGACGGGTCACTTTTGCCAATCCGGCCGCTGCGGCGCTGCTGGATTATTCGGACGAGCGGATGATCGGAACCGCACTGATCGAGTTGTTAGGCGACACCGCACCCGAAAATCAGACCGCCGCCGCCCCCGGCATCGTCACCGCCTGCCGCGACGGCCACGCCGAGACCGGGCGTGGCCAGATCGTCACCCGCGGCAATTCGCAGCCGCTGCCGATTGATTATTACATCGGACCGATTGTCGAAGCGGGCGAGATCGGCGGCGCGGTGCTGCTGGTCCGCGATGCCACCCTTCGCCTGCATTACGAATGGACCCTGGCCAACCAGCAAAAGGAACTGGAACGCCAAGTCGCCGAGCGCACCGCCGAACTGGTCCGCGCCGTCGATATCCGGGCCAGGACCGAGGCCGCCTTGCGCTCGTCGCGCGAGCGGATGAAGGGCATCACCGACAGTCTGGTCGAAGGCGTGGTGGTCACCGACCGCCATGGACAGCTTGTTTTCGCCAATCCATCGGCGCGGCAATTGCTGGAATGCGGCGACATCTCCGATATCGAGGGCTATCCGCTCGATACCTTCATGCGGCTGGATACCGCCGCAGGCGCGGTCGATTTCGCCCAATCGCCCTTCCGCAAGATGCTGGATGGCGGCACCGCACCCTCGGACAACGACGCCCGCTTTATCCTGACCAGCGGCCGCCCCCTGGCGGTGGCCTATTCCTGTGCGCCGTTGATCGACGACGAAATCGGACGCGGGGTGATCTTGTCCTTCCGCGATATCGGGGTGTTGAAACTGGCCCAGCACGAAACGATGCAATCGGCCCGGCTGGCCAGCATCGGCCAGCTTGCCGCCGGGATCGCCCACGAAATCAATACCCCGATCCAGTATATCGGCGACAATCTGCGCTATCTCGACGGCGCCTTGACCAAATTGAAAAGCGTGGTCGAGGCGGGGCGCGATCTGGCGGTCCAGGCTGCCGCCACCCCCGATCTCGCCGCGGCGGCGGGGCAGTTCGAGGAAACCGCAGCGCGCGTCAAGATCGGTCGCCTGCTGACCGAATTGCCCGATGCGGTCGCCGAATCACTGGACGGAGTCGGGCAGATTGGCCGCATCGTCTTGTCGATGAAGGAATTTTCTCACCCCGGCACCTCGGCCAAGACCGCCACCGACATCAACCGCGCCCTGGAAAGCACGCTGACAGTCTGCCGCAACAACTGGAAGCATGTTGCTGAAATTAAACGTAATTTCGACACCGGCCTTCCCCCGGTCAATTGTCACACCGGCGAGATCAATCAGGTGTTCCTCAACCTTATTCTCAACGCCGCCCAGGCGATCGAAAGCGCGGGCAAGCCGTTGCCGGGCACGATCACAATCTCGACCCGGCGCGATGGCGATTGGGTTGAGATCAGCGTCGCCGACACCGGAACCGGCATTCCGCCTGCGATCCGCGACCGTCTGTTCGATCCGTTCTTCACCACCAAGCCGGTGGGCAAGGGCACCGGCCAGGGTCTGGCGATCTGCCGCGACGTCGTGACGGTCAAGCATGGCGGCACGATCGAAGCGGGGGGCGAACCGGGCCAAGGTGCCGTCTTCACAATCCGCCTGCCGCTCGCCGGGACAACCGTTGTCGAGGACAGCGCGGCATGACGACACCGGCGCGGATCGCCTTCGTCGATGACGAGACGCACATCTTGCGCGGCATCCGCCGGGCGATGGCCGATCAGGAAGAGACGTGGGAGATGGCCTTCTTCTCCTCGGGCGAGGAGGCCTTGGCCGAAATCCGTCGCCAGCCGTTCGACGTCGTTGTGTCGGACATGCGGATGCCGGGGATGGACGGGGCCACCCTGCTCGGCCATGTCCGCGATCTCAATCCGGCGACGATCCGGGTGATTTTGTCGGGCTATGCCGATTCCGACGCGGTGCTGCGGACGGTCGGCCCGGCCCACATCTATCTCGCCAAGCCATGCGATGCCGAAACGCTGCTGCGCGCCCTAGCCCGTCAAATCTCGCTGCGCTCGCTGCTCGATACCCCCGCCTTGCATGGCACCCTGGCCGGGCTGACCAATCTGCCCAGCCTGCCCGAGATTTACGGACGCCTTCAGGCCGAGTTGATCTCGCCGGATTGTTCGGCCAAGAGCATCGCCGATATCATCGCCCAGGACATGGCGATGACCGCCGAAGTGCTGAAGGTGACCAACTCGGCCTATTTTTCGTCTGCCGGGTCGGTTTCCACCCCGTTTCAAGCGGTCCGATTGCTGGGGATCGAGGTGATCCAGGCGCTGGTGCTCCATGCCGGGCTGTTCCGCCAGTTCGCGGGCAAGCCCGAGCTTGCCCCCCTGCTGGAAGCCCTGACCGAACACTGCCTCGCCCTCTCGGTCGTGGCCGAGCGGATTGCCGCCAGCGAAGGTGGCGACGTCGCCACCGTCAAATCGGCCCAGATCGCCGCGATGCTGGCTAATATCGGGAGTGTCGTGCTGCTCGACGCCCACCCCACCGCCTATCAGGCGATGCTGGCCGATCTGAGGCCGGGGCAAACGCTGCAACAGGCGGAGACCGCCCGCTTTGGTGCCGGTCACGCCGCGATTGGCGGCTATCTGCTGGGGCTGTGGGGGTTCTCGGATCCCGTGGTCGAGGCGCTGGTTTATCATTGCGCCCCCTCTGCCTGCCCCGGCCGCGACAATCTGGCCCTGACCGCGCTGCACGCCGCCCATGTACTGGGGCCGCCCTCGCCACTGCTTCCCCCGGCAGCCGGATCGACCGCGATCTCGACATGACGTATCTTATCGAGGCCAGACACGACGGCCACGTTCCCTTGTGGCGCACGTTGGCAGGGCTGGACCGCAGCGGGGAATAACCATGGCCGACCGGGTTTTGCTGATCGACGACGATCCTCACCTTCTCTCCGGCCTGCGCCGCCTGTTCGACGAGGAGTTCGATCTGGTCACCGCTCCGGGAGGCAAGGCCGGGGTCGAGGCCGTCCGCACCGGGCCGCCCTTTGCCGTGGTGATCTCGGACATGCGGATGCCCGATATGGACGGGATCGAAACGTTAAAGGCGATCCGTGCCCTGGCCCCCGACACGGTGCGGATGATGCTGACCGGCAATGCCGACCAGACCACCGCGATCGACGCGGTCAATCACGGCGCGATCCTGCGTTTTTACACCAAACCCTGTCCGACCGATCTGCTGCGCGAGGGAATCCAGGCCGGGATCGAGCAATACCGTCTGGTCACCGCCGAACGCGACCTGCTGGAAAAGACCCTGAGCGGCAGCCTGAAGCTGCTGGTTGATCTGGTGTCTATGAACGATCCGGTCGGCCACCAATTGGCGGTGCGACTGCGCGAATGGGTGCGGCTGCTGGCGGTCGAGATGCGGATGCCGACCCGCTGGCAGCTCGAAATCGCTGCGACCCTGATCGGGATCGGTCAGGTGGCGGTCCCGACCGAGATCATCGCCCGCTTGCGCGCGGGCGAAACCCTGACCGACATCGAACGCCAGATTGTCGAACGCGCCCCCGAGGCGGCGCGCAATCTGCTGTCGAACATCCCCCGCCTGGAAAAGGTGGCGGAGATTCTCTATTACCAGGACAAGGGTTTTGATGGCAGCGGCTTTCCCGCCGACGGCCCGTCCGGCGATGCGATCCCGTTCGATGCCCGATTGCTGCGGGTGCTAAAGGATCTTGCCCTGGCCACCGAGGGAGGGCCGCTGACCCGCACTGCCTTTGCTGCGTTGGATGTCCACCGCGAGCGTTATGACCCGCGCCTGCTGGCCGGGGTGCGGATCGCGCTGGAAAAAACCCTTTCAACCGAAACGGCAACGGTGATCGAGGTTCCGCTATCTTCGTTGCGGGTGGGACAGACGATCCTGTCCGACATCCGTCAGACCAACGGACATCTGATCCTGGCCGCCAACAGCCAGATTTCCGAGGCCCAGTTGGAGCGGCTGCGCAATTTGCGCCGGATCTTCACCTTCATCGAACCGATCAAGGTCCGAGCCTAAAGGATTGGGGGCGCAAGGCCGCCCCCAATCCTGGTCCCGGTCTTTAGGCCGCCGTCAGCGCCTTCAGATCGTCGGCGACGCCGCCGACCGGCATCACGTTGAACTTGTCGACCAGCACCTGAAGCACCGCCGGAGTGACGAAGGCGGGCAGGCTCGGCCCGATCCGGATGTTGCGGACCCCGAGATGAAGCAGGGCCAGCAGCACGCACACCGCTTTCTGCTCGTACCACGACAGGACCAGACTGAGCGGCAGATCGTTGAGACCGCAGCCAAACACCTCGGCCAGGGCCTGAGCCACCTTGATCGCCGAGAAGGCGTCATTGCACTGGCCCATATCGAGCAGGCGCGGCAGCGGGCCGATCTGACCATAATCATGACCGAGCAGACGGAACTTACCGCAGCCCAGCGTCATGATGATCCAATCCTGCGGCAGACCCGCCGCCAGATCGGTGTAATAAGAGCGCCCGGTATCGGTGCCGTCGCAGCCGCCGATCACGGCGAAATGCTTGACCGCCCCGCTTTTGATCGCGCCAACGACGGTGTCGGCCAACCCCAGCACGGCATGGTGGCCAAAGCCGACCTGATGCTCGCCGGTCGAGGCGCTGTCCGTAAAGCCCGGAGCTTCAAGCGCCGCCGCGATCACCGCCGAAAAATCCTGACCGCTGACATGGGCGATGCCGGGCCACGCCACCGGGCCGCAGGTGAACAGACGGTCGGCATAGCTGTCGGCCGGGCGCTGGATGCAGTTGGTGGTCATCAGGATCGCGCCGGGGAAGGTGTCGAACTCGCGCCGCTGCCACATCCAGGCCCCGCCGAAGTGACCGGCAAGGTGAGCGTGACGGCGCAGTTCGGGATAGGCATGGGCGGGCAGCATCTCGCCATGGGTGTAGATGTTGATCCCGGTGCCTTCGGTCTGTTCCAGCAGCGCCTTCAGATCGCCGAGATCATGGCCGGAAACCAGGATCGCCTTGCCCGGGACATGGCCCATCCGCACCGCGCCGGGGGTCTGGGGACCGAACGTGCCGGTATTGGCGGCATCGAGCAGAGCCAGCACCGCGACCGAGGCTTCACCACAGCGCAAGGTAAGGTCGAGCAACCGCCCGATATCGGTTTCGCCCCGCGCCAGCGCCGCCAGCGCCTCGACGGTGAAATCATCAACCAACGCCGAGATTTGGCCGAGGCGACGGGCATGGTGGGCATAGGCCGCCATCCCCTTCAGCCCATAGGTCAGCAATTCCTGCAAACCCGTCACGTCGTCGCCATCGACACGGCGACGGGCGGCGATCCCGACCAGTTCGGCCAGGGTGTTCAGTTCGGTGCTGGTGGCGGGCAGGTCTCGTCCCGCCGTGTCGGCGACGCTGCGAATCATCGATTCCAGCCGGGCCGTGTCGAAATTGACGTTGGTGACGGTAGCGAACAGCGCTGCTTCGAGCATCTCACCGCTGCCGGCCGGACGCTGCACCGCCGGAACGGCGGCAAGACCGAGAGCGAGGCTTTTGGCGACATCCAACAACAGATCCTGCAACCCGGCCGCGTCGGCGCTTTTGCCGCAAACGCCGACCTCGGTGCAGCCGGTGCCGCGTGCCGTCTGTTCGCATTGATAACAGAACATGTGGAGTCCCCTTCCCTGATGTGCGGAAACCAGCATTCCTGGCCCGATGTCACCGTCACTGTGCCCGATCGCGTCGGCCCCGGCCTTGACGCCGGTCAAGTCCGCCCGATTGACTTGATACACCCGCTCTGCAACGATGCAGATCATGACGATAGAGTGGAACAGCAGCCTGGAAACAGGCGTCGCCGAGGTCGATGCGGATCACCGCAACTTGGTTCGGCTGATCAACGAACTCGACACAATGTTGTCGCAGGGCGTTGATCCGGCTCGATTCGGCTCGGTGATCGACACGCTGATTGATTATGCCGAGAACCATTTCCGCCGCGAGGAGGAGATGCTGGAACGGTTGGGCTATCCCGATATCTCCGACCATGCCGAAAGCCATGCCGGATTTGGTCACCGCCTGGGCGCGATGGTCGCCGGATGTATCATCGAACCCGGCCCGGATTCGATCGCCCGGCTGCACGATCACCTGCATTCCTGGCTGATCGACCATATCCTGTCCGAGGATATGCGCTACGCCCCCTTTGTCCGCGCGCGCTTGTCCGACCAGGGCTAAATCCCCCGCCGTCGCAAAGACGACCGCACTCCCCTGTTCAATAAAAAACCGCCCGGTTTCCCGGGCGGTAGAGGTGTTGTCTCAGAGAGGGAGGCTGGCCAAAGAGAATCTAGGGCTCAACATCTGAAATGAGTATAATGTGCGTTTTCTTTGAAGTCAACCCTTTCGCACGGACGGCGGCGGGCAAAGCCCGCGCGGCGATTGCGTCGGCCACGGGCTGTCCCTATACTGACTGCCTACTTTTCCCCGCCTTCGACGCCATGCACGAATTACCCCGTTGCCGGGGCTGTTCGTCGAGAGTCGGCTTTACCGGACCATCATGACCCAGGTTATCCCCCCCGCGCTTGCCTGCCTGCCCGGCCCACGCGATCCGTCCCTGCTGCGCGATGAGCGACTGGACGAGATTTTCGCCGCCACCGTCGCCCGCACTCCTGCCGCCCGTGCCGTCACGTTCGGCGACACCAGCCTGGATTATTCCGAGCTGGCGGCGCGAGCGGAGCGGATTGCCGGGGTGCTGGCCGCGCGCGGGATCGGTCCCGGTGCCTTTGTCGGGCTGTGGATGAGCCGCTCGATCGATCTCCATGCCGCCCTGCTCGGCATCCTGCGCAGCGGGGCCGCCTATATTCCGTTCGACGCCGACGCGCCGTCCGACCGTATCGCCGAATGCCTAGCCGATTGCCGCGCCGCCGCGATCCTGGTCGATGCCGACACCGCCGGACGGATCGCCCAGCCCCTGCCCGCCCCGGTTCTCGATGTGGCTCCGCTGCTGAATGCGGCCCCGGCAGAACCCGCGCCGGCCCCGCGTGACCGGGGAGCGACGTCCGATAGTCCGGCCTATCTGATCTATACCTCCGGGTCGACCGGACGGCCCAAAGCGGTGGTGGTGCCCCACCGCGCCATCTGTCATTACCTGCGCGCCGCCAACAGCCTGTATGGGATCGAGTCCAGCGACGTGGTGTTCCAGGGGGCCTCGGTCGCCTTCGACCTCTCGCTCGAAGAGATTTTCATTCCCTATCTGGTCGGAGCCCGGCTGTGGATCGCCGGTCCGCGGACCCTGGCCGAAACCGAGCAACTGCCCGACCTGCTGGGAGAGGCGGGGATCACCGTCCTCGATACCGTGCCGACGCTGCTGTCCCTGCTGTCGCGCGATGTCCCCTCGCTGCGGCTGATTATCCTGGGGG
>NZ_AQPH01000085.1 GCF_000442515.1 Magnetospirillum fulvum MGU-K5
CCCTTTACCTCGCAGCGCGGTTGGCGGGGCCGAACCGGCGCATGTACTGGGGCAGGATCGTTTCGGCCGGCGTGGCCGCGATGCCCAAATCCCCCAGGCCGGGCTCGTCCCCGGCCAGGATATTGTTGACCTGCATCATCCGCACCTGATCGCGGGTCAAAGGCGGCGTCGGCAGATATTCGAACACCCGCGCCTGGACCATCGCCAGCCCCATCGGCAGCGGCAACAGACGGCGATGGAGACCGGAGCTCGACAGCACCAGCTCCATGATCTGCTTCATCGAATAAACGGCGGGACCGCCCAATTCGTAGGTCTGCCCGGCCAGGGTGGGATCGTCGAGCACGGCAACGACGGCGGCGGCGACATCGCCGACATAGACCGGCTGAAAGCGCGGTCCCCCGGTGCCGAACAGATCCAGCGACGGGCGCGCCCCGTTCCACACGACATGATAGCCGTCGCCGGTAAAGACCGGCAGCACCGGCGACAGCACCGCCATCTTGCCGAAGCGATTGAAGAAATCGTCATCGGGGCCGAACACCACCGAGGGACGCAGGATCGTCGCGCCGGGGATCGCGTCGCGCACCGCCGTTTCCCCCGCCGCCTTGCTGCGGGCATAAGCGGCGTCGGACGAGGCGCTGGCTCCCACCGCCGACATCTGAACGAAGGCGGTGATCCCGGCATCGCGGGCAGCGGCGGCAATCCGCGCAGCCCCATCGGCATGGATCGCCTGGAAGGTGCGTCGCGACGATTCGGTCAGGATGCCGACCAGATTGACCACCGCATCGGCTCCGGCAACCGCTGCCGCAACGGCAGCCCCATCGCCGACATCGGCGCGGACCAGCGAGATCTGACCGACTTCGCCCATCGGCAACAGGAACTCGGCGCTTGCGGGGTGACGGACGGCAACCCGCACCGACCAGCCGCGTCCAGCCAACCGGTGGACGATCGCCCGACCGAGAAAGCCCGAACCTCCGAATACGGTGACCAACCGACGCGCCATCGTTTTTTCCTCCAGGAATTGACCAGATTTAGGTGGGGGCTTTCGCCGGGAAATCAACCGAGACCACTCAAGGCCTGGGCGATCCGGGCGGCGGGCCCGGCAAAATCGTCGGGATGAGACTGACGGAACAGCCGGAGCGTGGGATACCACGGCGAGTCGTCGCGCACATCCCCCCAACGCCAGTCCGAGACATAGCGCAGCAGGACATAGGTGGGACGCCCCAGCGCCCCGGCGAGATGAGCCGTCGCGGTATCGACGGTGACGATCAGATCAAGCTGGGCCATCAGCGCGGCAGTCTCGGCGAAACTGGTCAGACCGGGGGCAGCATCGACGATCAGGCGATCGAGTCCCAGAGACACCAGATCGGCCCCGCGCGGACCGTGCTGAAGACTGACCCACCCGAGTCCGGGATCGGACAGCAACGGCAGCAGCGTTTCCAGCGGCCAGGAACGGTCGCGCGGGTTGGTCTTGCCCGCCCACACCAGCCCGGCTGTCAGCCGGGTTCCCGGCGGGCGCGACAGACGCAGACCGGGCCGGGATGGCGCGGTCAGATAGGGACAGGGACCGGGCAGATCGTCCAAGCCGATCCCGAGCAGATGCGGGAGGCTGGCCATCGGGGCCCACAGATCATAGGGCGGCGGCGGTGCCCCTTTGGCGATCACTGCCGCCACGCCCGGCAGAGTGGCGAAGATCTCGCCCAGTTCGGGCAGGCATTCCAGCACCACCCGCGCCCCGCGCCCCGCCAGCAACGGCACGAAGCGGGCGAATTGCAGCGCGTCGCCAAAGCCTTGTTCTGAAATCAGCAGCACCGTCCGCCCCGCCACCGCGTCCCCCCGCCAGCGTTCGCCGGGAAAGACACGCCGCGGCATCCGGGGCAGACGCTCGCGGGCTTCGTATCCGGCAAAGCCCCGGCGGAAATCGTCTAGGTAAAGCCGGGTCAGGGCGATGTCCCACGCCAGTTCGGCATTGTCGGGCTGGCTTTCCTGGACCGCCTCCATCATCGCCAGCGCCGGTTCGTGGCGGCGCCGGTCGCGCAGGAGCAGGGCCAGATTGTAACGGAACCCAGCCGAAGCGGGATCAAGCGCCACCGCCCGCGTCAGGGCCGCCTCGGCGTCCTCCAGCCGTCCCAATTCGCGCAAGGCATTGCCGAGATTGGATAAGGTCGCGGCGCGGTCGGGGTCCAGCGCCAAAGCGCGCCGATAACACGCCGCCGCCGCCGCGGGCAGGCCGCGCCGCCGCAACAGCACGCCCAGATCGGTATGGGCAACCGCCCAGCCGGGTTCCAGCCGGACGATGTGGGCCAATTCGGCTTCGGCCCGAGCGAAATCGCCGTTTTTTAAGGCCGCCATCGCGACGTCGTAACGCGCCTTCGCCTCGGCACCCAGCCCTGTCATCCCCGCCCCCACGCCTCGCCCTCCCGATTCGGTTGCACGGACTATGGACTGGACGGGCTGGAACCGGCAAGTCGACGTTACCGATGGTTACCCTTTGTTGCCGAGGCCGACATCGTCGGGTTACCGCCCGGGCCTAAAACAGCTTCATCAGACGCCCCCAACCGAAGGTGATTTCGATGAAACCGCGTCCCCATCTGATCCCCGCCGCAATCCTGGCCGTCACGTTGGCCGCCGCCATCGGTGCCGCCCACGCCGATTCGGTGCCGCGCGGCGCGCCCATCGATCAGCCCCCCCGGTTCTGCGTCGATCAGGATGCCCGGCTGGCCGCGCATCTGGCCTTTGCCGAAGCCAAGCTGACCCTGACCGCCCCGCAGAAGGATGAGTTCCGCCGTCTGTCCGAGGCTTTGAAAACGGCGCACGAGCCGCTGCGGGCGCTGTGCAACGAACAGCCCGCCCCGTCTCCCGCCCTGCCCGCCCGGCTGGACCGCGAGTTGAAGCAGGCCGAAGCCCATGTCGAAGCGTTGAAGCGGTCGGTTCCGGCTCTGACCAAGTTCTACCAGACCCTGACCCCCGCCCAGCAGGCGATCGCCGATCAGGTCCTGGCCATCCATCACGGTCATGGCGGCCCCAGCGGCCATCATCGCGGCCCCGGCCGCTCTGGCCCCGCCGCCCCGCCGGTGCCCGAAGACGAGGCGCGGTAAGCAACCCCCGGCATCCGTCCCTTTGTTTTCCTCCCGCCCAAGGCGACGGATGCCACCTCGCTCCCCCGGATTTGCCCGATCCGGGGGAGTTTTTCTTAGAACATCGAGGCCAGCACCCGGTCGGGCGGCGGGTGACCATCGGTGAAGGTCTTGATGTTGATCAGCACCGTCTCGCCCATGTCGATCCGGCCTTCCATGGTCGCCGAGCCGAGATGCGGCAGCAACACGACATTGTCGAGCGCCAGCAGCTTGGGATTGACCGCCGGTTCGTGTTCGAACACGTCCAGCCCGGCCCCGGCCAGATCGCCCCGCATCAGCATCCGGGTCAAAGCGTTTTCATCGACGATTTCGCCCCGGGCGCAATTGACCAGATAAGCGTGCTTGGGCAGCAATTCGAGGCGGCGCGCCGACAGCAGGTGGAACGTCGCCGGGGTGTGAGGACAATGGATCGTGATAACGTCCATCCGCGCCAGCATCTGGTCGAGGCTTTCCCAATAGGTCGCCTCCAACTCGGCTTCGACGTCGGGATGAACCCGTTTCCGGTTGTGGTAATGGATCGCCATCCCGAACGCCTTGGCGCGGCGGGCCACCGCCTGACCGATCCGGCCCATGCCGACGATGCCGAGACGCTTGCCCCAGATGCGATGACCCAGCATCAAGGTCGGGCTCCAGCCGTTCCAATTGCCCGAGCGGACCAGCCGCTCGCCCTCGATCAGCCGACGCGGCACCGCCAGGATCAGCGCCATCGTCATGTCGGCGGTATCCTCGGTCAGGACGCCCGGCGTGTTGGTAACGGTGATCGCCCGCGCCCGCGCGGTGGCAAGGTCGATATGATCGACCCCGGTGCCGAAATTGGCGATCAGCCGCAATGACGGCCCCGCCTGGGACAACACTCCGGCGTCGATCCGGTCGGTCACGGTGGGAACGAGAACATCGGCATCGCGAACCGCGTCGATCAGCGCGGCCCGGCTCATCGGCCGGTCGTCGTGATTAAGGCGGGCGTCGAACAGCTCCATCATCCGGGTCTCGATCGGATCGGGCAGCTTGCGAGTAACGACGACGATGGGCTTCCTGTTCGACATTTCGGCTCTCCTCTCGGGACACCTCTTATCTTCACGCCTAACAACTCGGGGTTCCCTTGTCCAGCGTCCCGTGAAAGGGTTAGGGGTGAATATCAACCCGCCCGAGGATTGACCCGGGCGGCAAGGAGGAGAGACAAGGATGCGGATGGCGGGACGCGGCCGCGACGACAGCCCGATACCCGAGCCGGAACCCCGGCTGAAAGCACGACTGTGGGTCCAATCGGCGATTCGCCAGTGCGGCACGCTGGGAATCGTGGCGATGGTGGCGCGCCATGGCGACGACGATGCCGGGGCGGTGCTGGTCAAGCTGAACCGGGGGGCTGACGGCTGCGAAGTGTTCACCCAGGTTCGCGACGGCACGGGCCGGGCGGGCTGGCTGCGCGCCACCGGAGCGGCTCCGGTCGACGAAGCGGCGGCCGATGCCTATATCGCCCGCCAGCGCGACATCGATTCCGACCTGTGGGTGATCGAGGTCGAAGACCGCCAGGGCCGCGTCCCCTTTCTCGACCATATTCTGGCCGGGTGACCGTTTGCCCGAAGGGGCAAATCGGGTATGAAACCTGTTGGGGCGCGTCCATTGCGCTTTCGCTTTTTTCACTCCTCTCGAAGGACAGATCATGACCCGTCAGCTGATTTCCTCCGGCTCCGCGTTTGAAGAAGTCGCCGGCTATTCCCGTGCCGTCGCTCAGGATCCGTGGGTATTCGTGTCCGGCACCTCGGGCTACAAGAACGGCGAGATTTCCGACGACGTCGCCGAGCAGGCCCGCCAGGCGCTCGACACCATCGCCCAGGCGCTGGCCCAGGGTGGCGCGTCGCTGAAGGATGTCGTGCGTGTCCGCGCCTTCGTCACCGAAGCCAGCTTCTTCGAACGGATCGCCCCGGTGCTGGGTGAAGCCTTCCGTGGCGTCCGCCCGGCCAACACCACCGTCGTCACCGGCCTGGTCGATCCCAAGATGAAGGTCGAGATCGAAGTCACCGCCCTGAAGTCCTGATCGATTTCGGCACACCCGACCGCCAAGGAGAATGCACGCATGTCCACACTTCTGATTATCGGTGCCAGCCGGGGTCTCGGTCTGGAATTCGTCCGTCAGTACGCCGCCGATGGGTGGCGGGTGCTGGCCACGGTGCGCGACCCCTTGAGCGGTCGGGCGGCGTCGGAGGCCGGGGCCGAGATTTATGTCTGCGATGTCGGCGATCCCGCCTCGATCAAGCGGCTGGCAGCGGCACTCGACGGCACCCCGATCGATCTGTTGCTGCACAATGCCGGGATCTACGGGGCCAACCCGCCCTTTGGCGAGATCGACCCGGCCGAGATGGCCGAGGTCTTTCGCGTCAACACCGTCGCCCCCCTGCTGGTGGCCCAGGCTTTCGCCGGGCATCTGGCCGGACCGAAATTGTTTGCCGTGCTGTCTTCGATGATGGGATCGATCACGGATAACAGCTCGGGCGGGTCCTATGCCTATCGCGCCTCGAAGGCGGCGCTGAACATGGTGATCAAGACCCTCGCGGTCGATCTGGCCGAACAGGGGATCGTTCCGGTTGCGTTGTCGCCGGGCTGGGTGCGGACCGAAATGGGCGGCCCCGCCGCGCCGCTGTCGCCGACCGAGGCGGTGGCCGGGCTGCGTCAGGCCCTCGGCACGGTTAAGGCCGTGGATTCAGGCGCTTTTATCCATGTTGATGGGTCGCGGCTGCCCTGGTAACCAGGGCATAGGTCGAGGGCGGAAGCAATTTGCCTTGAGGTTGACAGACCGATCTGGCATTATCTCTTCCAATGGGTTCCGAAGAACCTCTTTGTCGATAGGTGCCAGAATGGACGTCTCAACCGTATCGCCCTCGACGTCGACCGCCTCACGAGACACCGCCACCGCACGCGCCGCGACCGCTCAGTCCGGCTCGTCCTCGGGGTCTTCTGCACAGGCCACGACGACCTCTTCCGCGTCGGATTACACCTCTCCTCCGGGTGGTCCTCCCTACACCAGTCCGACCGTCGGCTTCGACACCGGCACGGGAACGGCGATTCTCGAATTCCGTGACCAGAGCTCAGGGCAATTGGAGTTCCAACTGCCCTCGCGGACGGCCCTGCAATATGCCGGAGCGGTTGCGACGACCCCCACCCCCAAAACGATCAGCGACGTCGAAAAGAAATCCGGCGGCGACGTTCTCGCCTAAGCACCTTTTGCCCGGCTTTGTTAGTCGCCCCACGCTCACGGGACGCCATCGGATGGCCTCCGCTGACGTCCCCCGACGTGTCTGAAACCAAATTCTCCGCCCGCGCGAGACATTGTCCCGCGCGGATCGTTCCTTTTTGGCTTCGGCCCCGCAACGGTGGCCCGTTACAGCACCGTCAACATGCTGGCGACCAGCGGATGGCGGACGATGTCGTGTTCGTCGAGATCGACCACCGCGACATCGGGCAAGCCGCGCAGCCGGGTGGCGATGTCGCTTAATCCCGACATTCCGGGCAACAGGTCGCTCTGATCGGGATCGCCGGTCAGAACCATCGTCGAATGCCAGCCGAGCCGGGTCAGCAGCATCTTGATCTGCCCATAGGTACAATTCTGCGCTTCGTCGATAACGATGAAGACGTTGTTGAGCGTCCGCCCGCGCATATAAGCGATCGGCGCGATCTCGATCGAACCATCGGCCAGCAAGGCGCGCAGCCGTTTGCCCCCCAGCCGATCCGACAAGGCGTCATAGAGCGGACGCAGATAGGGGGCCATCTTCTCCTGCAAATCGCCGGGCAGAAAGCCCAGGGTTTCGCCCGCCTCGACCGCCGGACGCGACAGCACGATCCGCGCCACCTGATCGGCCTCGAACGCTTCGACCGCCGCCGAGATCGCCAGATAGGTCTTGCCGGTCCCAGCCGGGCCCAACGCCACGGTCAAATTGTTGTCGGCCATCGCCTGGACCAGACGGCGCTGATTATCGCTGCGCGGACGCACTGTGCGCCGATAGCTCTGGTCGCGATCGTCTTCCTCGGGCAAGGGGGTCCACTCCCCTCCGGTCTGGACGGCGTTGGGATAGAGAGGCTCGATCTTGCTCGCGGCGCTCCGCGTGGCACGTTTGGCCATCTGGGACTCCTTCGCTGCTATCGAATTCGGGCAAAGAAAAAGGGGCCTCCCGGTATCGGGAGGCCCCTGTTCGAGGCGGGTCGGGCAGAGACCGCTTCGCCGGATAAGGGCGGAACGGCGGCAGATCGGATGGATTCCCCTTTCAGGCGGGAAAGCACCAAAGGAATTCCCCCATAAAGACTCTGCACCCCGATCAAACTGTACCGAATCGCATCCCCGTCTGTCGACCTTGATCAACCACAGTCACGACACTGTCATGTCTATATGTCGAAGAATGGCGAAGACAGCCCCCTATTCGTGGTCCTGCTCACCCATCGGCATTGATCTGGGCGATCAGTTCAGCCAGCACCCGCTCCGCCCTTGCGGTCTCGACCTGGCAGGTCCCGGCGTTGGCGTGACCGCCACCGTTATAGTGCAGGCACAGTTCGCCGATATTGGTCTTCGAGCTCCGGTTCAGGATCGATTTGCCGATCGCGAAGACCGTGTTTTGCTTTTTCAGGCCCCACAGCGCGTGGATCGAGATATTGGTGTCCGGGAACAGGGCATAGATCATGAAGCGGTTGCCCGCATAAATGATCTCTTCGCCGCGCAGATCGAGCACGACCAGATTGCGGTAGACCCGAGCACAGCGGCGGATCTGATCCTTGAAATGCTCCTGATGCCCGAAATAGATATCGGTGCGTTCCTTGACGTCGTCGAGAGTCAGGATGTCGTCGATGGTGTGGTTCCGGCAATACTCGATCAGGTTCATCATCAACTGATAATTCGAGATGCGAAAATCACGGAACCGCCCCAGCCCGGTACGAGCGTCCATCACGTAATTGAGCAAGGCCCAACCGCCCGGATTGATGATGTCGCTTAAGGAATAGCGCGCCGAATCCGCCTGATCGACCGCCGCCATCATCTCGGCCCAGGTGGCGGGAAAACGCTCCGTCCCGCCGTAATAATCGAACACCACCCGCGCCGCCGAGGGAGCCTCGGGAATGATGATGTGGTTGTCGTGCTGACCGACCCGCATTGTCTCGGACTGATGGTGGTCAAAGGCAAGGTGAACGCCCTCGACATAGGGCAGATTGGTGGTGATATCGTTGGGCCCGATCTCGACCACCCCGTCCTGCATGTCCTTGGGGTGGACGAATTTGATGTCGTCGATCAGATCGAGATGACGCAGCAACACGGCACACACCAAGCCGTCGAAATCGCTGCGAGTCACCAGACGGTGCTTCCTGCCTTCGGACATCGGTTCCCCCTTGGTTACCCGTCATCGGGATGAATCCTGGCAAAGGATAGCTTTGGCGTGCGGGCGACACAACCGCCCTGACCCGGCGGGCGGGAACGGTTCCCAACCGCTCCTTCATGGGGTAGAACGGGGGTCTGCCCCCTGTCGGGAACTACCACCGATGCATCTGTTCCGACCCCTGCTTCTGGTCGCCGCCGTGACGTCCCTCGCCGCCTGCTCGATAGGCGAGCCGTTCGTCGATCGCGACACGACCTTTGTCATCACCAGCCCCGTCATCTCGAAGCCGAAGCGGGCCGGGTACAATGGGTCTGTAACGGTCTGCTATACCGACGACACCCTTCCCGCCACCCGTGATGCGCTGGCAGCCGAGGCCTGTGCCGCCTGGGGGCTGACGGCAGTGCAGAATTCGGTGCAGCTTTGGCAATGCCGCCTGACCGTGCCGCACAAGGCGATCTATCTCTGTATCGATCCGGCGATGCGGTACGAAGACGGCAGCTACGTCAATCCGTTCAGCGAGAGTGCGGTGGCGGACTGGCGCAAGGCTCATCCGACGCAGCCCGCCGCACCGGCCGACGCACCAAGTCTGCCTTAAAAGAACTCCGCTCGCGGCCGGGCAACGGCGCGGCCATCCCCCGATCCTGAAACGAAAACCGCCCGCCTTCGGAACCGAAGGCGGGCGGCGTCATCGTACAATACCCGGCAGGATCAAGCCCGGCGTTCGATCAGCTTGCCCTTGATCGCGCCGATGGCCCGGGCCGGATTCAGACCCTTCGGGCAGGTCTGGGTGCAATTCATGATGGTGTGGCAGCGATACAGCTTGAAGGGATCTTCCAGCGTATCGAGACGTTCACCGGTCATTTCATCGCGAGAATCGAAGATCCAGCGCGCGGCCTGGAGCAGCACGGCCGGCCCCAGATAACGGTCGCCGTTCCACCAATAGCTCGGGCACGAAGTCTGGCAGCAGAAGCACAGGATGCATTCCCACAGACCGTCGAGCAATTCGCGCTCTTCCGGGCTTTGCAGACGCTCGCTATCGGGCGGGGTCGGGCTCTGGGTCTGCATCCACGGCCGCACCGAAGCGAACTGGGCATACGGCACCGACAGATCGGCAACCAGATCCTTGACCACCGGCATGTGCGGCAGCGGATAGATCGAGACGTCGCCTTCGATATCGGCAATCGGCTTCAGACAGGCCAAGGTATTGGCCCCACCGATATTCATCGCGCAGGACCCGCAGATGCCTTCACGGCAGGAGCGGCGGAAGGTCAAGGTCGAGTCGATCTCGTTCTTGATCTTCAGCAGGGCGTCGAGAACCATCGGGCCGCAGGCGTCGAGGTCGATCTCGAAGGTATCCAGCCGGGGATTGGTGCCCGAATCCGGATCGTAACGATAGATGTTGAAGCGCTTGACCCGGGTGGCCCCGGCCGGAGCCGGGACGGTCTTTCCGGGTTGAACCCGTGAATTGGCGGGCAGGGCGATTTCGACCATGTTCCGTATCTCCTTCCCTGTGCCGTCAGTACACGCGCTTCTGCGGCTTGATATACTCGACCTCGTCGGTCAGCGTATAGGTGTGGACCGGACGGTAATCCAGCCGCACCTTGCCGTTCTCGACCCAGGCCAGGGTGTGCTTCAGCCACGTCGTGTCGTCGCGCTCGGGATAATCCTCGTGGGCGTGGGCCCCACGGCTTTCGTGGCGGGCTTCGGCCGACACGATCGTCGTCTGGGCGCAATCCATCAGGTTTTCCAGCTCGAGCGCTTCGACCAGATCGGAGTTCCACACCATCGAGCGGTCGTTGATCTTGATCTGCGACAACGAGGCGGCAACCTCGTTCATCTTCTCGACGCCCTCGGCCAGGGTCTTCGAGGTGCGGAACACGGCGGCGTCGTTCTGCATCGTCTTTTGCATCGACAGACGGATTTCAGACGTGCTGAGCGAGCCGTTGGCGTTGCGCAGACGGTCGAACCGGGCCACCGCCTGTTCGCCCGCCCCCTTGGGCAGCGACTTGTGAGCGCTGGCGGGCTTCAGGGTTTCGGCGGTCCGCACCGCGGCGGCGCGGCCGAACACGACGATATCCAGCAGCGAGTTGGTGCCGAGACGGTTGGCACCGTGGACCGAGACGCAGGCCGCTTCGCCGATCGCCATCAGGCCGGGAACGGTCGCATCCGGATCGGCCTCGGTCGGGCGCAGCACTTCGCCGTGAATGTTGGTCGGGATACCGCCCATGTTGTAATGGACGGTCGGCAACACCGGGATCGGCTCGCGGGTGACGTCGACACCGGCGAAAATCTTCGCCGTCTCGGAGATGCCGGGCAGACGCAGATCAAGCGTCTCGGCGCCCAGATGCTCCAGATGCAGGAAGATGTGGTCGTTTTCCTTGCCGACGCCGCGACCTTCGCGGATTTCGACGGTCATCGCCCGGCTGACGACGTCGCGGGACGCCAGATCCTTGGCGGTGGGAGCATAACGCTCCATGAAGCGCTCGCCGGCCGAGTTGGTCAGATAACCACCCTCGCCACGGGCACCCTCGGTGATCAGGCAGCCCGAGCCATAGATGCCAGTCGGGTGGAACTGAACGAATTCCATGTCCTGGAGCGGCAGACCGGCACGGGCGACCAGACCATGACCGTCGCCGGTGCAGGTGTGGGCCGAGGTGCAGGAGAAATAGGCGCGGCCATAGCCGCCGGTCGCCAGCACCACCTGATGGGCGCGGAAGCGATGCAGGGTGCCGTCATCCAGGTTCCACGCCATCACGCCACGGCAGGAGCCGTCTTCGTCCATGATCAGATCAAGGGCGAAATATTCGACGAAGAACTGGCAGGAATGCTTCAGGCACTGCTGATACAGCGTGTGCAGGATGGCATGGCCGGTGCGGTCGGCGGCGGCGCAGGCGCGCTGCACCGGCTTCTCGCCGTAATTCGACATGTGGCCGCCGAACGGGCGCTGATAGATCTTGCCCTCGGGGGTGCGGGAGAACGGAACGCCGAAATGTTCCAGTTCGTGCACGGCGGGGACCGCCTCGCGGCACATATATTCGATGGCATCCTGGTCGCCCAGCCAGTCCGACCCCTTGACGGTGTCGTACATGTGCCACTTCCAATTGTCGTCGGCCATGTTGCCGAGAGCGGCACCGATGCCGCCCTGGGCCGCGACGGTGTGCGAGCGAGTGGGGAACACCTTGGTGATACAGGCGGTGCGGAACCCGGCCTGCCCCATTCCCATCGTCGCGCGAAGACCGGCGCCGCCGGCGCCGACGACCACCACGTCGTAGGTATGGTCGATGATTTTATAGGCGGACATGGGCATCAGACTCCGACAGCGACTTTCAGGATCGAGACCACCATCACGGCGCCCAGCAGGAAGGCGGCCATCGTCGAGGCGGTCAACAGGGTGAATTTCAGCGTCTCGCCATGGACATAGTCGGCGATCACCACTTCGACCCCAAGCTGGGCGTGATACATCGCCGTCAGCACGGTCAGCGACAGCAAGGTGGCGTTCAGCGGCTGACCAACCCAGTCGAGCAGGGTGGCGTAATCGGCGTGAGTCAGGCCGATCACCGAGATCACGAACCACAGCGACAGCGGGATCATCCCGATCGCGGTGGCGCGCTGGGCGTAGAAATGGCCAACGCCTTCACGGGCGGAACCGAGGCCACGGGCGCGGCCCAGGGCCGATCTGAGTTTGACGTCCGATCCCATGTTCTTAAACTCCGATAGCCCACGCCAGAATCGTCAGGGCCAGGGCGGCACCGACAGTGATGTAACCCGACTTGACGGCGTCGCGGATCTCGAACCCCATCCCGGCGTCCCAGAACATGTGCCGGATACCGTTACAGAGGTGATAGAACAGCGCCACCGACCAGCCGAACAGCAAAAGCCGTCCGGGAACCGATCCCAGCACCGCCTGGGCGGTCGCATAGGCATCGGGGCCATAAGCGGCAGAAACCAGCCAATAGGCCAGCACCAGCGTACCGACCGCCATCACCACACCGGTGATGCGGTGGCTGATCGACAACACCGCGGTGAACGGCATCTTGTAGATCTGAATATGAGGGGAAAGCGGCCGAGCGCGCTTCGTCATGGCATGAGCCCCAGAATGGCGGAGATTCCCTGGGGCCGGAGCCGACCCCGAGCGACAATGGGGAAATTGTTTATCCACTTGCGCCGGACAAGTCAACGACGCTAACCACACTTTCCGGCAGGACTTCCCACCCTGGCGAGTGGAACGAAACCACTCGATCGGGTAGCATCACCCTCCCTACCGCCCCGGCAGGACCGCCAGCACGGTTTCCGGATCGAGGCGACGGTCCCGCCACGACACCCCGAAATGAAGGTGGGGGCCGGTGGCAAGGCCCGACGCGCCGATCGCGCCGAGAGATTGACCGGCGGCAACATGCTCCCCTTCGGCGACGTCGATCCGCGATAAATGCGCATAGCTGGTGATCAGTCCCAGCCCGTGATCGACCATCACGGTCCGCCCGGTCAGGAACAGATCGGGCGCGGCGAGGATGACGGTTCCGGCGGCGGCGGCACGGACCGGGGCTCCCAGCGGCGCGGCGATATCGAGGCCGGAATGGGGCGCACCAGGATTTCCATTATAGACGCGGCGGCTGCCGAACACGCCCGAGACCGGACCGTCGGCGGGACGGACCAGACCGGCCGCAAAGCCGTCCTCAAGACTGATCCGGTCACGCCGGGCGGCAACCATCGCCGCTTCGGCGCGGATGCGGGCCTGGGCGACCGGATCGGGCGCGGCCTTGGCCTGGGGCAGGCTCTCGATCCGCTGTTCGATCCAGGCCCGGGGCGCGACGGCCAGGGTCCGGGTTTCGGTTGCGCCCTCGGGAGAGCGATTCTCCAGAACCGCCTCGGAGGCCTGATCGCGGCCGAAGCCGATCAGAAAGCGCCCCCGGGAATCGACCGGAACGAGTTTGCCGTCCAGCCGGATTTCGGCCCCCGGTTCGGTTCGCCCCAGCAGCAGACCGCCTTGTTCGGCGCGGCCCTCCAACGTCACCCCAGCCCAGGCCGGACCGGCCAGCATCAGAGCAACAAGCAGGCAGACAAGACGGATCATCATTTATTTCGGCATCCATTGGATCGTGGCATCGCCCGCGCCGGAATTGCACAAATCGGTGATGCGGGCCGCCGAGGCGCGGTTGGGGGTAATCCCGTTGATCGTCAGCAAGCCTTTGCGCACCAACGCCCATCCGGCGGCGGCACAGGCCCGCGGCGGCACCGCCTCGGCGACCACCACCGGCAGATCGCCCCGCGTCACCAGATGCAGCGCCCCGCCAAAAACGTGGATGGGCAGCACCTCGCCCTGAGAGACAGCGACCATCTGTTCGACCAGACGGGCGGGCTCGGCCATCACCGGCGGGGCGGCCGGACGCAACGCCATCACCCACAGCAGGCCCCCGACCAACACCGTCACCCCGCCAGCGATCGCGACGGCATAACCCGCCTGAGCCCGGTGGCGGGCACGTTTAGCCGCGGCGAAGCGGGATGGCTTGGCCCCCATCATCGCGGCCTCGGCGGCACGCGACAGGCGGCGTTCCCGCGCGTCCTGCAACACGTCCAGACAT
This sequence comes from Magnetospirillum fulvum MGU-K5, assembly GCF_000442515.1. GTDB lineage: Bacteria > Pseudomonadota > Alphaproteobacteria > Rhodospirillales > Magnetospirillaceae > Phaeospirillum > Phaeospirillum fulvum_B. The sequence continues at coordinate 14,065 of NZ_AQPH01000085.1, forward strand.
TGTTGGGCGGCGGCGCGCATCCGATCGGGCGCGGCCCCGCCCAGGGGAGCGAGGATGGCCTCGACCCGCAGGGTCAGGTCCGCGCGCAGGCCGCGATCGGTGGGACGGCGCAACAGCAGGGACAGCGCGGCCACGGTGGCCTCGCGCAGGCGGTCAGGGTCCTCAAGCGAGGGTATTTTTCGAACAAGCGCCTGGAGCAGGGCTTCCTGCTCCTCGGCCGAGGCTGGAATCGGCACGGAGAATATCCATCTATGACGGTCAC
>NZ_AQPH01000086.1 GCF_000442515.1 Magnetospirillum fulvum MGU-K5
GCCGCCATCTGCCACAGAAAAATACGGAATAATATGCAGCTGTAGTACTAACCGGCCGGATACTTATTTCCAGGGGGGATTACCGTTGCAACCGGCTTCATGATAAAATCCGGCAAAACCATCGGAAGCGGGGGGTGTGAACGTGGCTGTTCGGGGAGGGGGATCGTCGGCGGAAAACGAAAATCATGCCGCCGATGTCTGGACGGATCGCCTCGGCCCGTCCTCAGGCAGCAGGCTGCGGATACTCTATGTCGTGACGGAAGATTGGTATTTCTGTTCGCATCGTCTGCCCACCGCCCGCGCAGCCCGCGATATGGGGTTTGAGGTGGTCGTTGCGACCCATGTCGACAAGCACGCCGAGGAGATTGCTCGTGAAGGTTTCCGCGTCGTTCCAATCCCGTCGCTTCGCACGATGAGAATGCCGTTCGGTCCCCTGACCGCTATCCTGGCCCTGGCGGCGGTCTATCGGCGGGAAAAGCCTGACATCATTCACCATATCGCCCTGGTTCCGACCCTGTTCGGGTCTCTGGCCGCGATCCTGGCCGGGGTAAGGTGCTCGCTCGCCACGATGACCGGGTTGGGGCTGGTGTTCACCGCGCAAAGCCGCAAGGTCAGGGTGCTTCGCGCCGTGGTGACCCGGGTGTTGCGCTGGGCGTTGGCGTATCGCCGCAGCGATCTGGTGTTCCAGAACAGTGACGATCAGGATTTTTTTCTTGGCGCGGGTATCGTGCCGGGTGACCGGGCGCATCTGATCGCCGGGTCGGGGGTCGATATCGCGGCCTTTCACCCCACGCCTGAACCCGAAGGCCCGGTGATTGCGGCCTATGTCGGTCGGATGTTGCGTCCCAAAGGCGTCCTGGATATCGTCGAGGCTGCCCGCCTGCTGAAACGGCAAGGGGCACCGGTGCGGATCGTGTTGGTCGGTGCCCCGGACACCACCAACCCCGAGAGTTTCAGCGAAGAGGATTTACGCCGCTGGCAGGCCGAGGGTGTGGTTGAATGGTGGGGGGTGTCCAACGACGTCGCCGAGGTGTGGCGGCAGGCGCATATCGCGTTGTTGCCATCCTATCGCGAGGGATTGCCGAAGAGTCTGCTGGAAGCCGCCGCTTGTGGCCGTCCGATGATCGCGACCGACGTGCCCGGATGCCGAGACGTCGTCCAGTCGGGCGAGACCGGATTGCTGGTGCCACTCCAGGATGGGGCCGCCCTGGCCGCAGCGATCCTGGCCCTGACCAAGGACGGCGAGGCCCGGCGGCGGATGGGGCAAAACGCCCGCGCCGGGGTCGAGCAGCGCTTTTCCAATGCGGTGATCGCGACGCAGATGCAGGGACTTTACCGCGAGATTTTGTCGAGGCAATAAGAGACGATGGAGGAAATGGCAGATGAACCAAGCCGGATAAAGATTTGATAAGAAATACTATTCCTGTTCCAGGGCTGGGGCTATATCCTCCTGCATGACGTATTCAGTATAGGGCGTTCGGATATGATGGGTCGGTTCCGCTCGGTTGATAGCAGTGGTGCGATGGGATCGATCTGGGTGGGGGCCCCGACTGTCTTCCTGATCCTTTTCGCGGTAGGCCTTCAGTCGACCTTCACGCCGATGCTGCACGGTAATTACGTGCGGGTGGCGGCGTCCGATCTGATTCTCCCCCTCTCCTTGCTTTTTTCATTCTTTCTCTGGTGGAGGGAGGGACGGGTGTTGCCATCCCGTCCTTTGCGTCACCTTGCTTTTTGGTTATTTGGTCTGACGGCGTGGTTGGGTGTGTCGCTCGTTATCGGCTATTTAAGGACCGGTCATCTCGAATCGTGGGGATTGATCAATAAGTTAATCGGTTTTATCTGGTTAATCGGGTACTTGGTCGCGGGATATACCCTGACTTGTCAGGCAGGGCGGCGTCAGGTCGATATTTTCTTTCAAGTGCTGATGATTGGTGGGTGGATTGTCTCATTTTATTCTTTTGTGTGTTGTTTCTCGTACGCGATTGGATTGTCCTGGCCCTCCGACCCTATGACCAGAGCTGTTGGGTTTTTCGAGAATCCCAACGCTTATGGCTGCTTCGTCGCGGTGATTCTGATCATTGAAACCGCGTTTTCCGCGAAAGGAATGTTGTTCTCCCGGCGCTGGCATCTGTTCGGAATGGTGTTGCTGGCCGTGGCCCTGCTGTTGAGCGGCTCGCGGAGCGCGTGGCTGGGGGTAGTCGGGGGACTGGCCCTGTTGATGTGGCTGAAAAGCGTCAATCTGCGTCAGCTTTCTGCCGTCATCGCCTTGACGGCGCTGTGTCTGTCTCCTCTCTATATTCAGCTGCCGGTTCCTGCTTCCGAACTTGGCGTAACACCTCGATTAATTTATTTACAGGATGACCATATCCTGCGAAAGGATTCTAGCGTAAATCACCGCGTACGTCTGACACAGCAGGCGCTTGAATTGTGGTCATCAACTCCAATCATGGGAGCTGGATTGGGAGCATTTCTGTTGCAGCAAAAGATGGCACGTGTCGATGAGCCGTCAACCATTCACACCAGTGCTCTGTGGTTGCTTGTTGAAACGGGTATTGTCGGTTTTTTAATTTTCTCTTGCTTTTTCTTTATTGTGCCCGGGCGCTCTTGCTGATTCGCGACCATTCCGATCCGCAAAGCGCCGCCGTTGTCACGGCGATCCTGGCGACACTCGCCGTTGCCGCGATCGCTTCGGTTGGCATCGAACTGCTCTATCAACGCTACCTGTGGTTCCTATTGGGACTTGCATGGGCGGTGCGGTGCACTTACCCGGACGGTGTCCGTTTGTCGGAAACCAGCATGGCCCAATACGCGAGGGAGTGATCCGCGCTTATTGCGGCAGCCACCGCGCCTTCCAAGATTGAAACATCAGAATGGCCCACAGCGAATAGTGCCAATTGCGACTTCCTGACAGGTGTTCATGCCAACGGTCGCGAACTACCTTGGCATCAAACAGCCCGTCTTGCGACAATGTCTGTTCCTCCAGGAGATTGTCCGCCCAGTCGCGCAACGGACCGCGCAGCCATTCATCGATCGGAATACCAAATCCCATTTTGGGGCGTTCGATCAGGTCACGCGGAACATAATTGTCGAGCACGCGGCGCAAGATGGCTTTGCCTTGTCCCTCTGCGATCTTCATCTCCGGAGGCAAGGTCCAGGCGAATTCGACCAGACGATGATCGAGCAGCGGCACCCGCGTTTCCAGGCTGATCGCCATGCTGGCCCGGTCAACCTTGGTCAGGATATCGTCGGGCAGGTAGGTCGACATGTCGATATATTGAAGGCGGGCAACCGTGTCGGGCAACAGGTCCTGTAACGTGGGGTCGTCCATCAGGCCGAGAGGCTCGGCAAAACCCGGCATCGCCAACTCCGGCGGCGACCAATACGAGATGATCTGGCGGTACATCGCCTGCGGCGTTTGCTGGTCGAGAACCGCAACTGCTTTATGAATTTTGTCGCCCAGTTGTGGACGTTTGAACCGGCGGGGCAGAGGGCGGAGAACCGCATCCCAGGCGGTGGGTGACAGCAGCCGTGCGGCACCCGAGGTGGCGTGACGGAGAGGATGCGGCCAACGTCCCACGCTGCGCCATAATCGCTCGATGCCGCGATACCGGGTGTACCCGGCAAACAATTCGTCACCCCCGTCGCCTGACAGGGCGACGGTGACACTCTGCCGGGCCAGGGCCGACACCAGATATGTCGGAATTTGCGAGGAATCGGCAAACGGCTCATCAAACCATTCCGCCAGATCGGGAAGAACCGCCCAGGCATCCCGGGGTTCGACGATCAATTCGGTATGGTCGGTGCCCAGATGAGCGGCAACGGCGCGGGCATGATCGGCTTCATTGAAACGAGCCTCGTGAAAGCCGATTGAAAAGGTTTGGATGGAGCGATTGCTTTGCGCCTGCATCAACGCAACAACCAGAGATGAATCGACGCCCCCGGAGAGAAACGCCCCGAGAGGAACGTCGGCGACCATTCTCCGCCCCACCGCATCCCTCAAAAGGCTGTCGAGGCTCTGGGCGGTCTCCTCGAACGGGCGGGGGTCTAACCGCGACTGGCCGCTCTGGGCAACATTGCGCGAATCCCAATAGCAGGAGAGCCGGGGGACGCCGTCCTGACCGAGCGTCAGGATGTGAGCGGGAGGAAGCTTGGAGACGCCCTGATAGATCGACAGAGGGCAGGGCACATAAGCAAAGCGCAAATAGGCCGACACGGCAGAGCGATCGATGCGTGGCTCCCAGCCGGGATGGGCGCGCAACGCCTTTAGCTCGGAGCCAAACAGAAATAAGTCTCCGAACATTCCCCAATAAAGCGGTTTTACCCCCATGCGGTCGCGCACAAGGGAAAGTGTCTGGTTGCGACAATCCCACAGGGCAAACGCGAACATGCCAATAAAGCGTGATACCGCCGCTTCGACTCCCCAGGCGGCACAAGCCTCAAGCAGGACTTCGGTGTCGGAATGGCCGCGAAAGCGGATGCCTAAGGACTGAAGGTCGGCCGCGACGTCGGGGGCGTTAAAAATCTCGCCATTATAAACGATGACATAACGACCGCAGGCACTCGTCATCGGCTGCTGTCCGGCCTCGGTCAAGTCGACGACGGCAAGACGGCGATGCCCCAAAGCCAGTCCTGCGTTGGGCTGAATCCAGATCCCCTCGCCATCCGGGCCGCGACGGATCAGGCTGTCGGCCATGGCTTGGGCCGTCGTCTGCAAATGCTCCGCAGTGGGCAGGCGACGGTCCCAGAGTCCAATCAATCCACACATTTGGAAGGGCACTCCACGCGAGTATCGAAATCGTCGCCTCTGGTCAGAGCGAGCCGGGACAGGGAAGAGCCCTGGGCTTCAAGGCGATCCTGTCTTTGGCGCGAGCGGCAAGACGGTCAGTCGAGATCGCCTTCCTTAATCTTGCGCCAGAATCTTTGCCCCAGATAGCCAACCATCCGGGGCTCGCGTAGCAAGATGCTGACAATGCCCCTCAGTCCGTGCATCAGACGACCGGACCGATAGTGGGCAACCGCGACCTCGAACCCCAAGCTGGCGTCGAACAAGCGATATGCGCTGTGATCCCAGCGGATGATGCGCTCGCGGTTGGCTTCCAGCAAGGCGCGGGTCGAGGCTTGGACGGTTTCCGCTTTTGGCCAACCACTGTTGTGGATGCGGGCCAAGGGTTGGTCGAGGGAAATGAACTCAGGGTAGTGGTCAAGATAACGCAGGGTCCAGTCACGGTCTTGGAGTCGGGTCAGGTTCTCGTTGAACACCCCAATCTCGTCAAAGATCGCCCGACGGACCAATAGGGTTGATCCGAGACTGAATGTCTCTCCCATCAAGATTGACATGCGCCACGACCCGATTTTCCGGGGTTGTCTCAGGACCGTTTTTCCGCCATCGGCGCGATGCACCCAGAAGGCCGAGAAGCAAAGGGGAGCATCCGCACCAGAGGCCTGAAGAGTCTGGACCTGAAGAGCGAGCTTTTCCGGAAGCCAGGTGTCGTCGGAATCAAGGAACGCGACGTACTGTCCCCGGGCCTGGTGAATCCCGATGTTCTTGGCCCCGCCGATTCCGCGGTTGGTAGGATTTCGCACCAGGCGAATACGTGGGTCACTCATCGCTTCGACAACCGCACAGGTCGCATCGGTCGAGGCGTCATCGACAACCAGGATTTCGAGATCGGTGATCGTTTGCGCGGTGACGCTCTCGATTGCCCGTTCAATGGTGTCTGCTCGGTTAAAAGCGGTGATGACAACGCTGACGAGCGGGCTGAACGAGGAACTGACGGAAGACTCTGTTCTCATGCTGTCTTTCTCGACTGCCTCGGCTTCATGCCCCAGGGAGGAGTGGGGGTAAGCCGAAATTAATGTTAGGTAGAAATGATACTGAATTCTTTTTCTAGTTTGGCGAATTGGTCGCTGCGATGCAGCCCCTGTAATTGGACATCGGGGGGGGCGGGAATGCGGCCCAGCCGATCCTTGGTTTCGATCCAGATCCGCAATTGTGCCGCGATCGCTTCGGCATCGGTGGCGACACATCCCACCTGTCGCTCGCGGATCAGATCGGGGGCAACCCCCCGTTCGAGGCCCAGGCACAGAATCGGCCGCCGTGCTCCAATGTACTCGAACAGCTTTCCGGTAAAGACGCCGTATTCAGCTGGCGCATTCCACAGCAAAAGCAAAAGTACGTCAGAATTTTTCTGCAATCGGAGTGAGTCGCGATAGGAAACCTCTGGCAGCATCTCCACCGAATGGCAGACATCCATGTCCTGGATGATCTGGCCCAGTCCGGGCTGAAGACGGCCATGGAAGGAGATTCGCACCCGATCCGCCAGCGGTCCCAATAGTTTCAAAGCTTGGAACAGCGGGGTCGGGTCGCGACGACCGGGATAAATGGTCCCCATGTGGCGGATCGTCAGATAGTTGTCGTTGGGCGGTTCGACGTCGGTGGGGAAATCGGCCGGGTCGAAACCGTTGGTCACCACCATTGTCGGCTTGCCGGTTTTGGTGCCGATGATGTCGGCCAAAGGCTGTGACACCGTCACCAGTAGGGAGGCCGAGCCCAGCACCCGCTTCTCCAGGACCTGATCGATTTTCCGCCGCCACAGCGGGAAGGCGTAATAATGGTTGTCGGTCCACAGGTCGCGCAGTTCCGCTACCCAGGGAATCCCGTGCTGCCGCGATAGTGAATGGGCGACGATTAGGCCGGTTACTGGGCTGGCGCTGGCGAAAATCAGATCGGGCCGCCAGGAGCGGATAATCTTGTTTGCCGCCTTGCGGGCGGGGAGATACCAGCCGAAATGATTGTCGGGGATGTTGGCGCAGGAGCGCCAGAGCTCGCCCAGATAGGTCAATAGCGACGAGGACGATCCGGTGCCCTGGCGATAGGCGGTCAGTTTTCGGCCAAATAGGCGAGCCGCCAGGGTGTTGACGTCAAACCACCGCACCCGACGCACCAAATCCGCAGGGATGGAGGTTTCCAGCGTATCGGGGATGCTGTCCTGGATGGCGCTGACCACACGGACATCATGGCCTTGGGACGCCAGGAATTCAGCGAATTTGCCGACGCGCAAGGCACCGATGGCATTGGTTGGCGGAAAAAAGGCCGAAATGATCAGGATACGCATCGGTTAGGTTCTTCTTCGATTTTGGCTCTCACATGTGAGCCTACAGCCTGAAAGGAGTGGCTATCATAAACGAACGTCGAACGAGCGAGACCATAGCAGCAGATTGAGCCAGCGCCAGACTCTTCCGTCACGCGGGGCGTCACCGGTCTGGGCGCGGTCGCAGGCGGCGCGGACCTGGGTGGGCTTAAGCATCGGCAGGGCACCGGCAGCCAGTTCGACAAGCTCTGCCCCCATCTGCTCCAACCACACGCCTTCCGGCGTCACGAATCCGATCTTGTCGCGGCGGTCGAGGATCGGGTCGGGGACAAGGCCGCGCATCGCCCGGCGGAACACCGATTTGGTGGTGGCGTCACGATCGACCAGATACGCGGCTGGGAGCGATAGGGCAAAGCGGGCCACCTCCGGGGTCAGGAAGGGCAGGCGGCTTTCGACCGAATGCGCCATCGAATTATGGTCGCAGAACCGCAGCAGCGCGGGCAGGCTGAGGTCGAACAGGGTTTGTTCCAGCCGGTCGTGAAAGCGGTCGCGGCGGCGGTAGCGCGGCACGGACAAGCCGGGCTCGTCTCTGGCCCATTCAGGAACAAGCCACGCGGGCGTCTCCCCCTTGCCCGCCGCGCGCAGCAGCAGATCGCGCATCCCTGACGGGAGCATCAGGGGCAGGGCCCGCGCTCCGGCCCGCAGCCCGCCCGCTTTCAGGAGCGAGAGCGCCGCGCCAACCTCTCCGGCGCACAGGGCCGAGGCCAACCGCGCCCCGATATAGGTGGGATAGCCGGCAAACAGTTCGTCGGCGCCCTGGCCATCGAGGGTGACCTTGATCCCGGTCTCGCGCGCCAGCCGATAGACGCAGGATTGGGCGTAGATGCTGGTGGTGGGGAACGGCTCGGCCTGCTGGACCACCAGGGCGGCCAGATCGGCGGCGAGGTTCGTTCCGTGCGGGGTGGTGGTGTGGAGGATTGCCCCGGCCCGTTCAGCGGCAAGGCTCATCCAGCGCCCTTCGTCCAACGCCGCCGTCTCGGCGCGATAGCCAAACCCGTGCAGGTCAACCCGGTCGCCGCCGACGGCCCGCATCGCCATCACGATGGCCGAGGAATCAATCCCGCCCGACAGGGTGACCCCGACCGGGACGTCGCTGCGCAGATGTAGGGTGACGGAGTTGAAGAACAGATCGCGCAGATGGGCGGCGGCCTCGTCAAAGGACAGATCAAGCCGGGTCGACGGCGTGATCGAGATATATGGGGCCGACTCGTCCTTGGCTTGGCCTGCCAGATCGACTTCAAGCCAATGGCCGGGGGGAACCGTTCCAGCCCGGCAAAGAAGGTGCGGCGGCCCCGGTCGGTCCGGCCATGAACCAGATAGTCGGAAATCATGCCGCGATCGGGCTGGCGCGACAGGCCGGGCAAGGCCAGCAGCGAGGGTAGTTCCGAGGCAAAGGCGAGATGGCCGTTCCAGCGGGCGAGATAGAGCGGCTTGATCCCGAACGGATCGCGGGCGAGCACCAGCCGCTGCCGATCAAGATCGAGCCAGGCCAGGGCGAACATCCCGGTAAATTGGGAAAGAGCGGCCTCGGGGCCCCATTCGATCAGCGCGGCCAGCACCACTTCGGTATCGGAATGACCGCGAAAGCGATGGCCCAGCTTTTCCAGGCGTTGCCGGAGCTCGACGAAGTTATAGACCTCGCCGTTGAAGACGATCGCGTGGCGGCCACAGGGCGACACCATCGGCTGCGCCCCGGCTGCGCTGGGGTCGATGATCGCCAGCCGCCGGTGGGTTAGGCCGATCGCAGCACCGGCACAGGCCTCGAGCGGCCCCGCCGCCAGCCGGTCCGGCTCCTCCCGCCGCCATCCCAGGAAACCAACCCCGTCGGGGCCGCGATGACGCATCGCCGCCTCGATCGCTCCCAGCCATGCCGGGTCCAGCCCCGCTGTGCGAGCGGTGACAATCCCGCCGATGCCGCACATCAGGCGTTGGGGTCCAGTGTGGGGAGGGGCATTTTTGGTTTCATCCTGTCTCTAATCCGGCGCACGAGCGCCACCCCACCGCGATCCTATCCCAACGGGGGCACCGCTTACTTATACAATTTTCAACTGGAGCATGGCACGGGCCATCTCCAAATCGTCGGGACCATCAATGTCGAGGGATCGTTTTGTCGGCATCACAAGCGGGCGGATGCGCGTGCCGTACAAGTTTCCGGCCATAATAACCTCGCTCCGAACGGCAAGAATGGCCGGTCCATTCCGGGCGAACAGGCGGCTGGCCTTGTCCTGACGGCGAAAAGCCCGTTGTTCCGGCGGTACAGTGAAGTGGAGGTGCTGACCCTCGTCCATTTCCATCAAGGACGCGGGAAGCATGTTGTGGGGCACCGCGACGACACTGACCACGGTGTCAGCCTCCGTTAACGCCTCAATCGCCTGATCGATGTCGGCGGCCGTCCGAAACGGAGAGGTCGGTTGCAGGTAGGCGATCGCATCATAATGTAGGGCTGCCTCTGTCTGAGCCCATTCCAGAGCATGACGAATCACGGGCAGGGCAGCGGCAGCATCTCCCGCCAATTCCGGCGGGCGCAGGAACGGCACCTCTGCCCCCTGCTGGCGGGCCGTTGCCGCAATCTCGGGATCGTCGGTCGAGACGATCACCCGATCGAGCCCGATTGCCGACCGGGCCGCGGCGATGGTCCAGGCGATCAGGGGCTTGCCGCCCAGATCGGCAATGTTCTTGCGCGGGATTCCTTTGGAGCCGCCCCGCGCCGGAATGATCCCTAAGACTTTCATCACGTCACATTCTTCAAGATGAAGTCGGCAAGGCGACGCGACGCCCCGCCATCGAGCGGCTCCAGGTGCCGCTCCCGCAAGCTTCGGCGGCCTTCCGCGTCGCATGTCGTGTCTGCCAGATAGGCGGCAACCGCGTCATGTAGGTCCTGTTGTGACCGGGCAATGCGCAGTCCGCCCGCATTGAGCACGGAAACGATATGCTCCATGTCGTAGCGACGGGACGGCCGGTCGTAGAAGGGAAGGCTCTCGTCCTCGAAGGCCACCGCAACGCTGGGCGTGTCCAAGGCGACGGCATCGAGATTGATCGTTCCCGCCGATGCGACAACACAGCCCGCGTGACGGATCAAATTGGCAAGGTGTTGGAGGTCGCCAAGCCGGGGCGGCTCCACCACCACGTGCGGGAGGTCGCGCAAATCCCGAAAGCGTTCCTCCCACTCCAGTTCCAACGGGTGGCAGCGGACATAGATGACACAGTCCGGACCGAACAGGCCTGCCGCAGCGGCTTGGGCCAAAGCAAGGCACATCGCCGGTTCGTGAGCCCCCAGACGCTCGGAATAGGCCCCGATCAGCACATAGCGGGTTTGGGGCGGTAAGCCGAGCCGCGACAGGAAGACATCGCGCGCCACGAACGTGCTCGGATCGGCATAAAGGTCCATTTGCGGCCAACCGGTGACGTGGATGCGCTCGGGAGCGATGCCATGATACTCGGTCAGTTCGCTCTTAACCTGCGCGCTTTGCACCGCAATTTCGGCCAGACCCGGGACCAGTGGTCCCTTGGTGGTGGGCTGATCCCACGATCCGTTGACCCCCAGCATCGGGATTCCCCGATTCCTGGCCTCTTGAGCATAGGGGGTTACGAAGGGGCTCTGGCAATGGAACAGCACCACCAGATCGGGGCGGGTCTCGTCAAACACCTCTGCCACCGCGACGTGCCGGGTCCAGCCCATCCAATATAATTTCTGGAGAGAGGTCAGAAGCCTTGCGCTGCGGGGCCATGGAAAGCCGAAGGGATGCAGAACGGGCAGCCCCTCGCGGAAGGCGGTGCGGCGACTGGCTGGACTCTGTTTCAGCCGGTCGAGGAACCCGCGGAACCCGTGAACGACATTGAAGCGATAAACCAGCGCCAGATGGAACAGAAAGCCGAGGGTAAACCGAATGTCTGACCACATCATCCGCACCGAGCGACGCCGCCGGAACGGGCGAATGATCGAGCGCCAGGTTGCCGCGCTTCCCATCACATCATCGGGACTGCGGCTGGCCATCACCAGCCGCACCCTTTTGCTGTCGATCAACATCGACAGCAGATTTCCCCGCAGGAACGTGCGCACAGACATATCGTAGGGAAGAATCAGAAAGATGGTACGCACGGACAGTCCCACCGATCAGTAGGTCATCATTTTGGCGGTGGTCAGGGGCTCTGTCGCCAGCAAATGGGCGATGCGGGGACCGGCCTTGCCGTCACCGTAAATCGGCTCCGACGGCAGGCGACCGCGCAGAGCCAACCGGTCGGCAATCGCATCGGCAATCGCCGTGGCATTATAGTCGCAATTGATGACGTTGCGGCCATGCTGACGCGCCGTCTGGCGGGTGCCGATATTGACCGAGGGTGTGCCGATGAACGCGCCTTCGCGAATGGCGCTTGACGAATTGCCCACCAGGCAGCGGGTGCGGGCCATGAGCAGGACATACACTTCGATCGGCAGGTTCTTCACGTAGTAAAACGGCGCATCCGGGTCGCGTTCCCGGAATTTGCGAATGCCACGGGCCACGTCTTCCGAGCCCGCATCGGCGTTCGGCCACAACACAATGGCGGGGAGGCCGGTGTCGCGCACCGCACGCAACGTGGTTCCGATCTGGGTTTCGCCGCAACCATATTCGCCCGTCACCGGGTGTTGCGACACCAAGATGAAATCCTCATCGGTGGTGAACTTGATGCCCACGCCCTGGCCGAACAGAGCCTCGTCCAGGCATCGGTCGCTTTTAAGGTATTCGGCAACGAGATCGATGCGCGGGCAGCCGGTATTGTGGACGGTATCCGGGTTCTCGCCCATGCGGATGATGCGCTGGCGAGCGTCTTCGCACGCGGGGAAATGGATGTTGGCGAACTTGCTGATGGCATGACGGATGTTTTCGTCAATGTTGCCAGAGACTTCACCCCCCATGGTGTGGGCGAGCGGAATGTTCATGTACGCGGCGGCCAGGGTCGTGGCCATCGTTTCAAAGCGATCGCCGACCGTCAGAACGACATCGGGGGCAAGGCTCTCAAAAATCATCGGCAGTTCGATCAGGCCCAGCCCGGTCGATTTGGCCATTGTCGTCGGGGTCTCTCCCTCGACCAGCATGAACACGCGGGCCGCCGCCTTGAAGCCGTCTCGCTCGATCAGATCGGCGACATTGCCATAGCGATCCAGAATAGCCGAGGCGCCAACGACAAGTTGCAGTTCAAGGTCGGGATGATCCTTGACCGCCTGCATCACAGATTTGATGCTGCTATAGTTGGCTCGCGAGCCAACAACGATGCAAATTTTACGCTTGTTCATTATCTTGATCTCGTCAAAAGAGCTTTCGCCTCAGGCCGTGCCATCGAATCGGCAATCAACATCAGATGATTCGCCCGCTCATTCAGAGCTCAGCCGCGGATTTGTTTGAAAGTGGGTCTGGATCGGCTGTCTATTGCTTCCAACTGATGTCACCCGGCATGAGAACGCAGTCGGCGGGGATCATCTTGTTGGTGCGGCTTCCGACCACATCCCCCAACTTGGCCGCCGGAATGCCATCACCTGGTTTCTTGATCCCAACCATGGCGGGCTCAATGACGGTGCCAGACGGAATGTCGCACAGGCTGACCACACTTTTTTGAAAAATCTGCTTCATGCTCTGGAACGGCGTCACATCGCTTTTGTCGAGCGGGTGCGCCAGCATGGTGTCAATGGCACGAACCCCCTTCACCAGTTCGATAAACTGATCGGGCTCGGCCGAATGAGGGGCGTCGGAGCCATACATCCGACGGCTGAAGGTCATGTGCTTTTCCACCACCGTGGCCCCGAGCGCCACGGCGGCAAAGATCGCATGGTTGTCGAGGGTGTGGTCGGAATACCCGACCGGCAGGTTCCAGCGCTGCCGCATCTCGGCGAGGACGTTAAGGCCGACCGCTTCGTTCGGACAGGGATAGGCCGAGGTGCATTGCATCACGCAAAGCTTGTCGTGATGGCGCAGCAGGGTGGCGACCGCGGCGTCCATCTCGGCCCAACTGCTCATGCCCGAGGACAGCAACACCGGCTTGCCGGTCTGCCCGATGCGATCCAGCATCGGCAGATTGGTCACTTCGCCCGACGGAATTTTGTAGCGGCCGATGCCGATCTCCTCGAGAAGATCGACGGCTTCGGCCGAAAAGGGCGAGGACAGGAATTCCAGTCCGCTTTTGTCGGCGTGGGCCTTAAGCGCCTTCCACTGCTCCAGTTGGAAGCCGGTTCGATTGAAATATTCAAAGCGCGGTTCGCCCTTGAAATAGGGCGGCATCGGCGCATTCCGCAGCGTTTCGGCGCTGGCGATGTGGGTTTGAAATTTGACAGCGTCTGCGCCGCATTCGGCCGCCATGTCGATGAGCTTAAGGGCGTTTCCGAAGCTGCCGTCGTGAACGGAACCGACCTCGGCGATGATGGTTGTCAACTTTCGATTTCCTTACGCACGGCTCTTGTAGAGGTGCTAATCTAACCCATACCTGACAAAAGCCGTCAAGATCAAGAGTCAGTAGCCATGAGCAGGCGCTTACTCTTGGACTTGGCCGCATAGAGATAAAGCGATCGCATAAATGCGGCGGCATGCTTGGCCATCGAGTACTCCGATTAAGGATGCGTCCTCTCGCAGGGCTGCTGCAACAGCCCCTCGACTGGTGTCATCTCGCACCAGTGAGGTAAGAACTTTCTTTAGGTCTGCTTGGTCTCTGACCACGCTCAGTGATGTCAGGTGGTCGTACATGCGGTAGTTCAAGCCGGTGAAATCGGCAATGATCGTGGCGATGCCCAGCATAGCGGCCCAGCGGACAGTACTGGAATATGTGGAGACAAATATGTCGGCTAAAGGCAGGACATCTCGAAGTGGTTCGACAAGGATATGCGCCCCGACGATGTCGGCTTCATCCCGGTAGGTTTCCGGTCTGGATTTCGGATGCAGGGATAACAGCACCTCGGCACCAGTGTCAGACATGGCAGCAAACAGGGCGCGAGTATTGGCGATATGCTCGTCCCAGGAACACATGCCGTGTTCGGCAAGATGGGGAACAGCGCAGAAAATCCACGGTTTGGTTGAATCCAGGCCATAACGATTCCCCAGCCCAGAACGTCGTTCGGAAAGTTGTTCCGAGTCAACATACAGGGCATCCAGCGAAGCCTGACCAGTTACATGGA
>NZ_AQPH01000087.1 GCF_000442515.1 Magnetospirillum fulvum MGU-K5
CCCGGTGATCTTGTCGATCGTGTCGCGGCGCGGCGCGACGCTGCGCAGGAAGAACAGGGCAAAACCGAACGGCGGGTGCATGAACGAGGTCTGCATGTTGACCGCCAGCAGCACCCCGAACCAGATCAGATCGATCCCCAGCTTGTCGGCGACCGGGGCCAGCAGCGGTACCAGGATGAAGGCCAGCTCGAAGAAATCGAGGAAGAAGGCCAGCACGAAGATCAGCAGATTGGTAACGACCAGAAAGCCGACCGCGCCGCCGGGCAGGGCGGTCAGCAAATGTTCGACCCACAGGTCACCGTTGACGCCCCGGAACACCAGACCGAATACGGTCGAGCCGATCAGGATGAACAGCACGAAGGAGGACAGCCGCGCCGTGCTCTCCATCGCCTGAGACAACAGCGCCCAGCTGAGTTTCCGCCGGATCAGGGCCAGGATCAGCGCCCCGGCCGCGCCCATCGCGCCGCCTTCGGTCGGCGTCGCGATGCCCAGGAAGATCGTCCCCAGCACCAGGAAGATCAGCACCAGCGGCGGCAGCAAAGCGGTGGCCACCCGCCCGACCAGCGGCAGACCGTGCAGGGTGCGCGCCGACAGCGGCAAGGCCGGAACCGCCTTGGGGAAGACCACGCTGATCAGCAGGACATAACCGGCATAAAGCGCGGTCAGCAGCAGGCCGGGGGCCAGCGCGCCCTGATACATGTCGCCGACCGAGCGGCCCAACTGATCGGCCATGATGATCAGCACCAGCGAGGGCGGAATGATCTGGGCCAGCGTCCCCGAAGCGGCGATCACCCCGGTCGCGACGCGGGCGTCATAGCCATAGCGCAGCATGATCGGCAGCGAGATCAGGCCCATCGAAATCACCGAGGCCGCCACCACCCCGGTGGTTGCCGCCAGCAGGGCGCCGACCAGGATCACCGCATAGGCCAGCCCGCCGCGAATCGGGCCGAACAACTGGCCGATCGTGTCGAGCAGATCTTCGGCCATCCCGCTGCGTTCGAGGATCAGCCCCATGAAGGTGAAGAACGGCACCGCCAGCAGGGTGTCGTTGCGCATGATCCCGAACACCCGCTCGGGCAGGGCCTGGAACAGCGACGGCGTCAGCAGATCGAGACCGATCCCGATCAGCCCGAACAAAAGACCGTTGGCCGCCAGCGCAAAGGCGACCGGGTAGCCGAACAGCAGGAACAGCACCAGGGATGCGAACATCAGCGGCGCGATATTGGCAATGATAAAGGCGGTCACAGCACGCCTCCCGCCTTGGGGCTGGCAACGCCGGTTTCCGACGCCGCCGGGTCGGGGGCGTGGCCGGTCAGGATCGCGACTTTTTTGATCAATTCGGCCACGCCTTGCAGCAGCAGCAGCGAGAAGCCGACCGGGATCAGCAGCTTGACCGGCCAGCGCAGCAGCCCGCCGGCATCGCTCGACACTTCGCCTTGCAGGTACGACGCCGTCACCATCGGCCAGGACAGCACGATGATCACCGCCGCCATCGGGGCCAGGAACAACACGGTCCCGACGATGTCGATCCACAATTGGGACCGCCGCGACAGACGCTGGGCGATAATATCGATCCGAATATGCTCGTTGCGCCGCAAGGTATCGCCCGCTCCCAGCAGAAACACCGCCGCGAACAAGTACCATTGCACTTCAAGCCAGGCGTTCGAGCCGACATTGAACAGATAGCGCATCACGGCGGTCGCGGTGCAGATCACAACCATCGCCAGGATCAGCCAGCGAACGCTGTGTCCGACCCGCGCATTGATCCGATCGATCAAGGCGCTGCATGCCAAAAGAAATCTCAACGGACAAATCTCCCCAAACGGCAACCGAAAGATGCCGCGAACCGTCTGTCGGGGCTTTATCCCCGGCGCGGCACAGGCTATCGTTTTTAGCCCCTGCTTGCGAGAGGCTGATGCCAGACTTAACGCCAAGCCCAACGGTGAAGCAGGACCCCCCGCTTCCCAGCATAGCGCCACCCGATCGCCCGACTCCGCGCCGGATCGCCCTGTGGTACGGATCGGGGGCAACTGCCTGGATCGTCCTGACCGAGGGGGTGTTGGCCGACATCGTCGCCCCCATCCCCGGTCTGGTCCGAGGGCTGGTGCTGGTCGCCGTTTCAGCCCTGCTGCTGACCGTGCTGCTGCGCCGCACCTGCGTCGGCTCGCGGCTCTCCAGTATCGAAGCGCTGGCCCAGCGGCTGCGTTCGATCTCGGATCAGGCGTCCCAGGCGATTTACGTCAAGGACAGCCAGGGCCGCTATCTCCTGTTCAACCGCGCCGCCGAACAGATGCTTGATCGCCACGCCTGCGAGGTGATCGGACAGGATGATCACGCCCTGTTTCCCGAGACCGAGGCGGCAAACCTGATCGAATCCGACCGCAAATTGATGGCGGAACGGCGGATCGAAACCATCGACCGCACCCTGACCACCCGCTCGGGGGTGCGGACCTTTTCGGTGACCAAGGCGCCGCTGCTCGACACGGCGAACCGGGTGGTGGGGCTGATCGGCGTGTCGCGCGACATCACCGATTTGCTGACCGCCAGCGATGCCTTGCGCCGCAGCGAGGCGCGCTATCGCTCGATGTTCGAAAACATGCTGAGCGGCTTTATCACCCACGAAGTGATCTACGAAAACGGTCGCCCGGTCGATTTCCGCTATCTGTTCACCAATCCCAGCTTTGAACGCCATACCGGACTGAAAGATGTTCGCGGCAAACTGGCGTCCGAGGTGTTCCCGACCCTGAAGGGCGCCGATTCCGAAATCTACCATCTGTCCCTGCGCGTCGCCGAAACCGGGCGGGCGGAAAAATGCGAAGGCTATTTCGCTCCCCTCGACATGTGGTTCGTCGCCACCATCTTCATGACGGAGGACGGGTTGCTGGCGGTGATTTTCGACAACGTCACCGAGCGCAAATCCGCCGAGCAGAAGATCGAGCATCTGGCCTATCACGATTCGCTGACCGGCCTGCCCAACCGCCTGCTGGCCGAGGATCGGATGACCCTGGCCGCCGCCCATGCCCAGCGCGACCGGACGATGGCGGCGCTGCTGTTCCTCGATCTCGACAGCTTCAAGGGCATCAACGATTCGCTGGGCCATGCCTGCGGCGACGATCTGATCCGCGCCGTTGCCGAGCGGCTGCGCGGCTGCGTTCGCGAGACCGACACCATTTCACGCCATGGCGGCGACGAATTCCTGATCGTGCTGACCGGCCCGCGCACCAGCGACGCGATCAGCACCACCGCCCATAAAATCCTGGCCGGGATCGCCCAGCCGTTCGAGATTCAGGGCCAGCCCCTGCTGACCACCGCCTCGATCGGCATCGCGGTCTATCCCGACGACGGCACCGACTTCGCCACCTTGCTGAAAAAAGCCGACACCGCGATGTATCACGCCAAGGAAGAGGGGCGGAACACCTACCGCTTCTTCGACCAGCGGATGAATATCGGTGTCGCGGAACAGTTACGGCTGCGCAACGGATTGCATCAGGCCCTCGATAACGGCGAGTTCGAGCTGCATTTCCAGCCCCAGATCGACCTCGCCACCGACCGGGTGATCGGGGCCGAGGCGCTGATCCGGTGGAACCACCCCGATCTGGGCCGGGTGCCGCCCGACCGCTTTATCCCGGTGGCCGAGGAATCCGGGCTGATCGTTCCCATCGGCGATTGGGTTCTGCGCGAAGCCTGCCGCCGGGCCGCGGCGTGGCAGTCCCAAGGGCTGGCGGGGGTCACCGTCGCGGTCAATCTGTCGGCGCTGCAATTCAAGCGCGGCAACCTGAAACAGACGATCGTCAACGCCTTGACCGAGTTCGGCCTCGACCCCGCCTGTCTTGAACTGGAACTGACCGAATCGATTCTGATCAAGGATGTCGAGGAGGTGCTGGCGACCGTGTTCCAGTTAAAGGCGCTGGGGCTGAAGCTGGCGATCGACGATTTCGGCACCGGCTATTCCAGCCTCAGCTATCTGAAGCGGTTCAAGGTCGACAAGCTGAAGATCGACAAATCCTTCATCCGCGATCTCGCCACCGATCCCGATGATGCCGCGATCATCCGCACCATCATCCAGATGGCCCGCAACCTGAACTTGCGCACCATCGCCGAAGGGGTCGAAAACCAGGAAATGCTCGACCTGCTGCGGCTTTTCGCCTGTGACGAGATTCAGGGCTACCTGATCGCCCGACCGATGCCCGCCGACGAATTCGTTGCCTTCGTCCGCGCCTATTCGCCCGCGCCCACCGATTCGGCTGGCGAGCAGAGCGCGGCGGTTCCTATACTGGTCCGTTAATATCCGGACGAAACGCCCTCGCCATGACCCGTATCATCTCTCAGCGCGCCATCATCAACCGCCGCTCGGTCCTGGCCCGACTCGACGCCCTGGCGCTCGACGACCTGCCCCGCAACCGCCGCCGGGGCAAGGTGCTGGAGCTGTTCAAGCAGGTGCTGGCCGAGGGTCGGGCCGAAATCCGCCGCCGCTTCGAAGAAAGAGGCGATGGGTCGCTGACAGTGCGCGAAGGCTGCTTTCTGATCGATCAGTTGGTCCGGCTGATCCACGATTTCGCCGCCGACCACGAATTTCCCCAAAGCGTCCGCACCCTGGGCGAAACGATGACCCTGGTCGCGGTAGGCGGCTATGGCCGACGCGAACTGGCGCCCCATTCCGACGTCGATCTGCTGTTCCTGCTGCCCTACAAGCGGGTGCCCTATCACGAGCAGATGGTCGAGTTCATCCTCTACATGCTGTGGGATCTGGGCCTCAAGGTCGGGCAGTCGACCCGCTCGGCCGAGGAATGCATCCGAGGGGCGAAGGAAGATCTGACCGTCCGCACCGCGCTGTTGGAAATGCGCTGGCTGTGGGGCGACCAGGATCTGTTCGCCGAGCTTCAGAACCGCTATCGCGCCGAAGTGATGTCCAATTCCGGCGTCGAATTTATCGAATCCAAGCTGTCCGAACGCGATGCCCGCCACGCCCAGATGGGGGATTCCCGCTATGTGCTGGAACCCAACGTCAAGGAAGGCAAGGGCGCCCTGCGCGACCTGCACACCCTGTTCTGGATCGCGCGCGACATGTACGGCGTGGCCGGGATCGACGAATTGGCCGAGGCCGGGATCATCAGCGCCCAGGCCGCCAGCCATTTCGCCAAGGATCAGGCGTTCCTGTGGACGGTGCGCTGTCACCTCCACTATCTGACCGACCGCCCCGAGGATCGGCTGACCTTCGACGTTCAGCCCGAGATCGCCCGGCGGATGCAATATGTCGATCGCCCCGGCTCGCGCGGGGTCGAGCGCTTCATGAAGCATTACTTCCTGATCGCCAAGGATGTCGGCGATCTGACCCGGCTGGTCTGCGCCCTGGTCGAAGAGCGGCACCGGCGCAAGCCCCGCCGCCTGCCGTTCCGGCGGCTGTTCGCGCGGCGGACGATGCTGGATGGCTTCGTTCAGGAAGGCGGACGGCTTGACGTCGCCACCCCCGATCAGTTCGAGACCGATCCCGGCGCGATGATCCGGCTGTTCCACGCCGCGCTGGAAAACGATGTCGATATCCATCCGCGGGCGTTGGAATTGATCCACCGCAATCTGAAGCGGATCGGATCGGCGCTGCGTTTCGATCCCGACGCCAACCGGCTGTTCGTCGAAATGCTGACCTCGCGCAAGAATCCCGAGGTGGCGCTGCGCCATATGAACGAGGCCGGGGTTCTCGGCCGCTTCCTGCCCGATTTCGGCCGGGTGGTGGCGCAGATGCAGTACGACATGTACCACGTCTTCACCGTCGACGAGCACACCCTCCAGGCGCTCGGCATCCTCCATTCGATCGAGAGCGGCGTGTTGGCCGAGGAGGCTCCCGCCGCCTCGGAAGTGATCCACCAGATCAGCTCGCGCAAGGCGCTCTATGTCGCCACCTTCCTCCACGACATCGCCAAGGGACGCGGCGGCGACCATTCCCAGATCGGGGCCGACGTCGCGCTGAAGCTGGGGCCGCGCCTGGGCCTGACCGACGAGGAGACCGAGACCGTCTCGTGGCTGGTGCGCCACCACCTCGCCTTCACCCGCGTCGCCTTCAAGCGCGACATCGACGATTCCAAGACGATCCAGGATTTCGTCGCCCTGGTGCAATCGCCCGAACGGCTGCGGCTGTTGCTGTGCCTGACCGTCGCCGATATCCGGGCGGTGGGGCCGACGGTGTGGAACGCCTGGAAAGCCGGGCTGCTGCGTGAACTCTATCACCGCACGATCGAGGTGATGACCGGCGGGCTGGCCGGGCTGACCCATTCCACCCGGGTCAAGGCGGCCCAGGACGCGTTGCGGGTCGAGTTGCTGCAACAAGGCTGGCCGCAGAGCGAGATCGAGACTCATCTGGCGCGGGGCTATCCCGGCTATTGGACCGGCTGCGACACCGCCACCCAATGCCGTCATGCCCGTCTGGTCCGCGAGGCCGAGATCACCGGCGCGCCGCTGACGATCGAGCCCCGGGTCGATGCCCAACGCGCCGTCACCGAGATGGTGGTCTATACCGGCGACCATCCCGGCCTGTTCTCGCAGATCGCCGGGGCGATGGCAGTGTCAGGCGCCAACATCGTCGATGCCAAGATCATCACCCTGACCAACGGCATGGCGCTCGACACCTTCTTTGTCCAGGATTCCGAGGGCGCGCCGTTCGATAGCCCGGCCAAGCTGCAACGGCTGGCCGGAACGATCGAACAGGTGCTGTCCGGTCGGCTCCGCCTCGCTCAGGAACTGGCGACGCGCAAGAGCCACCTGCCCAGCCGCGCCCATGTCTTCAAGGTGCCGCCCCGCGTGCTGGTCGATAACAAGCCGTCGCGCTCGCACACCGTGATCGAGATCAACGGCCGCGACCGGCCCGGCCTGCTGTATGACATCACCTCGGCGATGACCCAATTGGGGCTGCAAATCTCGTCGGCCCATATCTCGACCTATGGCGAGCGGGTCGTCGACGTCTTTTACGTCAAGGACGTGTTCGGCCATAAGGTCGAGCACGAGCGCAAGCTGGAGCGAATCCGCGTCACCCTGCTGGCGGCCTTGAAAGAAGACCGCAGCGCCGACCCGAAAACCCGGGCGGCAGAGTAACTGAGGATCAACAGTTAGAACGTGGGCTCTGCCCACACCCGCCAGGGGCTCGGCCCCTGGCCCCCAATCCGTTGAAGGCGGGTCAGGCCGGGAAGTCGATCGTAACCATCGTGCCGCCGCCCGGCGCGGCGGCGAAATCGACCGAGCCGCCCAACTGCCGCGACAACGCGCGGATCAGGCCAAAGCCGATCCCGCGCCCCGGTTCGGCGGCGATACCACTGCCGTCATCTTGCACCACCAGCCGCCAGCGCCCCTCGGCCTGATGCAACGATACCTGGACGGTGCCATGGCGGCCGTCGGCAAAAGCATGCTTCAGCGCGTTCGACAGCGCCTCATTGGCCAGCATCCCCAGCGGCACCGCCCGTTCCAGTTCCAGGGTTCCGCTGGCATCGACCTGAACGGTAACGCCCCCCTTGCCCGACCCGTAACTGCCCGCCAACGCCTCGGCCAGCCGCCCGAAATAGGCGCCTAGATCGACATTGGCGGCCAGATTGCGCTCGTACAGGGTTTGGTGGACCAGCCCCATCGAATGAATGCGGTCCAGCGCGTCCTTCAAGGTGTTGCGGGCGACCTCGTCGCGGACATGGAGCGATTGCATCGTCAGCAGGCTCGAGATCACCTGAAGGTTGTTTTTGACCCGGTGATGGACTTCCTGAAACAGAACGTCCTTGTCGGCCAGGGCCGCGGCCAGTTCGTCGGCCTTTTGCTTGACCGAGCGGAGCAGGCGGAATTCGTGGCGCATGCTTTCATCGGCCACTGCGGTCAGCCCCAACACCAGCAACAGCGCCACCGCCACCAGCGCCGTCGCGTGCAGGGTCCGCACCTGCCAGCCCTGGAACACGGTATCGGCCAGCAACCCGGCGGTGACCACCAGATCGAGATCGGGCAGAACCCGGTACGACGCCATCCGATCGCCGCCATCGACCACCGACATGGCGCGGTAGACCCCTTCGGGAGCCTCGGCGAAGCGGGTAAAGGGATGCGACGCGGGATCAAGGCGCGATGCGCCCACCGGCATTGGATAGCGCGCAATCAGCATCCCATCGCGGCGCAAAACAGAATAAACCGCCCCGGACGGCGGGTTAAGGCTGCTGAAGAGATCGTTGAAATAGGAGATCGACACCATAATCCGCGCCACCCCCAGCACCGCCCCGGACGGCGCGGTAAAGGCGCGGCTTAACGTGATCATCCGCGCCCCCGAGCGGGCTTCGGGCGGCATCGTCCCGATCACCGTCCGCCCCGGCTGCGACAACGCGGTGCGGATATCGTTCTGTTCGATCTCGCTGAGCGGTGCGGCCGCGTCGGTCGAAAGGATGGTTTCGCTCTTTGAATTCTGAATCTGCACCGCTTCGATATAGGGCGCGGCCGCCACCAGCGAGTCCAGCCAGGGCCGCACCCCGCCCCCGTCGGGATGGTGGCTGTAATACTCGCCGATGCGGACCAGAACTTCCTGCCCGGCTTGATGCAGGGCCCGGACATAGCTTTCAGTCAGCCGCGCCGACAGCCGCAGCCGGTCGCTGGATTCGGTCTCGGTCGCGGTGCGGTCGAGCCAGGAAATTGCAATGAGTCCGCCCACGCCACCCAGCAAGGTAACGGCGGCAACGATCGCAAGCAAAACGCGGGGGCGTGGAAGCACGACCATTCCGTTAAAATCGCTCCCGTCTCTGCTCCTGTCTACCGGATTCGGCGTCTGGTCCCCACCTGTCCTTCATCGAACAGGTCGGCAAGCTGCATCATCATCGTTCCGCCCAGTTCCTCGGCATCCATGATGGTGACAGCACGGCGGTAATAGCGGGTGACATCGTGACCGATGCCGATCGCCGCCAGTTCGACCGGCGAGCGGGTCTCGATCGTCGCGATCACCTCGCGCAGATGCTTTTCCAGGATGTTGCCGGAATTGGCCGACAGGGTGGAATCGTCCACCGGGGCACCGTCCGAGATCACCATCAAAATCTTGCGCAGTTCGGGCCGCCCCAACAGCCGGTCGTGCGCCCACAGCAACGCCTCGCCGTCGATGTTCTCTTTCAAGATGCCTTCGCGCAGCATCAGGCCCAGATTACGCCGCACCCGCCGCCATGGCGCGTCGGCCGCCTTATAGACGATGTGGCGCAGATCGTTGAGACGACCAGGGCTGGGAGGCTTGCCCTCGGCCTGCCACGCCTCGCGGGCCTGACCACCCTTCCACGCCTTAGTGGTAAAGCCCAGCACCTCGACCTTGACCCCGCACCGTTCCAGCGTCCGGGCCAGAATGTCGGCGCTCATCGCCGCGACGGTGATCGGACGTCCCCGCATCGAGCCGGAATTGTCGATCAGCAACGTCACCACGGTATCGCGGAAATCGGTTTCCTTCTCGACCTTGAACGACAGCGAATGGGTCGGATTGGCAACGATCCGGGCCAGCCGTCCGGTATCGAGGATGCCTTCCTCAAGATCGAAGGCCCACGACCGGGTCTGCTGCGCCATCAGTTTGCGTTGCAACCGATTGGCCAGCTTCGACACCACCCCTTGCAGCCGGGACAGATGCTGGTCGAGCTGCGACCGCAACCGCCCCAATTCCTCGGAATCGCATAAATCCTCGGCCCCCACCACCTGATCGAACCGGGTGGTATAGGGCCGATAGGGCACCTCGCGGCCCGCCGCCGCCTGGTCGCGCCGTTCCCGCGACGGTCCGCCGGGGTCATCGACCCCCGCGCCGGTCAAGGTCAGTTCGTCGCCGCTCTCGCCGCCTTCGTCTTCGTCGGCCTCGCCCGCCGACCCCGGAGCCTCGGCGTCGGAGGCGTCGGACGGGGCGTCGCCGCTCTCGCTTTTCTCGTCACTGGCCTCGCCGGGGGCGGCCTCGGGATTTTCCGCCGCGCTTTCGCTCTCGCCGCCTTCGCCGGACTCGGACTCCAGGTCGCCGCCGACCTCAAGCTGACGCAACAGGTCGAACAGCCCGCGCGAAAAAGCGTCCTGATCGCGCAACAGCCCGCTCAGGCGGTCAAGCGCCGCGCCCGCCTTGGTCTCGATCTCGGTCCGCCACAGGTCGACGGCGTGACGGGCCGACGCGGGCGGAGCCTGACCGGAAAAGCGTTCGCGGGCGATCAGCGCCACCGCCTCGGCCAGGGGAACCTGATCGCGACGGGTGACGCGGTCCAATCCCTCGGCCAGAATCCGGCTTTCCAGCAACTCGCCCAGATTGGCGGCGATCCCGGCCATCCGCCGCGCCCCCAGCGCCTCGACCCGAGCCTGCTCGACTGCCTCGTAAACCTGACGGGCCTCGGGCTGGCGCGGCATCCGGCGGTTATGCAGGCTGTCGTCGTGATAGCGCAGCCGCAGCGCCACCATGTCGGCGGTGCCGCGCAGCCGGGCCAGATCAGAGGGCAGAACGGTACGCGGCAATGCCGGCAAGCGGACCTCGGCCCCGCGCACGCTGCCCTGGCCCAGGCCGTAATCGACTTCGACGTCAATACGGCCCGACACCGCCTTCAGCGTCGCGGCGGTGGTGCGGCGGACCAGATCGGCCGGGCTTTCGTTATGCCCGACCACCTTCGGCCCCTCGGTGCGGTGCGGAGGAACGGTCATGACGTCAGGCCAATTGCCGCGCCGGTCCCTCGGGCAAATCCTCGCCGAAGCAACGCTGGTAATATTCGGCCAGGACCGGCCGCTCGATCTCGTCGCACTTGTTGAGGAAGGTGACGCGGAAGGCAAAAGCCTGATCGCCGAAAATCCGGTAATTCTCGGCCCAGGTGATCACCGTGCGCGGGCTCATCACCGTCGAAATATCGCCGTTCATGAAGCCGGTCCGGGTCAAATCGGCCAGCATCACCATCTTCGAGGCCAGGGCGCGCCCCTCGACCGTGTCGAGTTCGGGCTGGTTGGCAACGATGATCGCGCATTCGGCATCGTGGTCGAGATAATTCAGGGTGGCGACGATGTTCCAGCGATCCATCTGCCCCTGATTGATCTGCTGGGTGCCGTGATACAGCCCGGTGGTGTCGCCCAGCCCGACCGTATTGGCGGTGGCGAACAGACGGAAGCCGGAATGCGGCCGGATCACCCGGTTCTGATCGAGCAGAGTCAGGCGGCCTTCGACCTCCAGCACCCGCTGGATCACGAACATCACGTCGGGGCGACCGGCATCGTATTCGTCGAACACCAGGGCGCAGGGGTGTTGCAGCGCCCAGGGCAAAATCCCTTCGCGGAATTCGGTGATCTGCTGACCGTCCTTCAGCACGATCGCATCCTTGCCGATCAGATCGATGCGGCTGACATGGCTGTCGAGATTGATGCGGATACAGGGCCAGTTGAGCCGGGCCGCCACCTGCTCGATGTGGGTCGATTTGCCGGTGCCGTGATAGCCCTGGATCATCACCCGGCGGTTATATTTGAAACCGGCCAGGATCGCGCGGGTCGTATCGGGATCAAAACGGTACGAAGGATCGATCTCGGGCACATGCTCGCTGCCCAGACTGAAGGCGGGCACCGTCATGTCGGTATCGAGTCCGAACACGTCGCGCGCGGAAATCTCGATGTCGGGCTCGGCCATCGGGTGGTCCGAGGCGAGCGGGATCTGGGTTTTGGAGGTCATGCGATCGTCCTTGAGGGGAATCGTCCGGCCCGGCCGCCGTCAGGCGTCCAGGCTGGTCTTCAGAATATGATAGGCTTGGTTGATCTGTTTGAAGCGTTCCTCGGCATCCTTGTCGCCGCCGTTGGCGTCGGGATGGTGACGCTTGACCAGCGCCTTGTAGCGGGCCTTCAGGCCCTCGGCGGTCAAAGGCGGCAGCAGCTCAAGCACCTTCATCGCCTCGTCCTCGGGCGTCGCCGCCGCGCGGGCCTTGCGCGTCTGGGCTTCGGCTTCGGCCTCTTCGAACAGATCGAACGGATCGTCGAGGACAAAGGAAAACCGGCGGTTCGCCCCCTGACGCCCCAGCGGCCAGGTCGGACGCTGCCAGGTGCTGTCGCGGCGCAATTCGGCCTCGATCGCCTCGGGCGGCATCCCGGCATAATAATCCCAGGACGAATTATAGGCGCGAACGTGGTCGAGGCAGAACCAGTAATACTCGTCGAGCTGGTCGCGCGAACGCGGCGCCCGATGCTCGGCCGTTTGGTCGCACCCAGGGTGGTCGCAACGGCGGGCTTCGGACTGGGGATTGGTCTCGGCGGTGGCGTGGCGCCATGAGCGGCGCGAGTTGGCGGCTTTCATCGTGCTACACATAATGAGGGCTGGCGTCGCCCAAGGCAAGGTAGGGCAAAGTCGTATTCCGTGCCGCGGTCTCGGACCGGCCGAATCGCATTGCCATGAATCCTTCACCTTTTTCGAATTGCGTCCGGTCCGATGCCCGCTATAACCGGGCGTGACATCGTCTCCGCGAGGACCAAAGGAACCCTTCATGCCCGACCCAGGGGCCCCTTCGCCCAAGATGACCGCCCGCCATCTGGCCGTCCGCTACGGTGGCAAGCTGGCGCTGAAAGACGTCGATCTCGACATCGCCTCCGGGCGGGTGACGGCGTTGATCGGCCCGTCCGGCTGTGGCAAATCGACCTTCCTGCGCTGTCTTAACCGGATGAACGACACCATCCCCGGCGCCAGCGTCTCGGGTGAGGTCACCCTCGACGGCGAGCCGGTCTATGGCCCCAATGGGCTTGATCCGGTCCTGCTGCGGGCCCGCGTCGGGATGGTGTTCCAGCGCCCCAACCCGTTCCCCAAATCGATCTACGACAACGTCGCCTTTGGTCCCCGCCTGATGGGCCTGTGCCGCGAAGGGTCCGAGATGGATGCGGTGGTGCAATCCAGCCTGGAAAGCGCCGGGCTGTGGGGCGAGGTCAAGGACCGGCTTGGCTCCAAGGGCACCGGCCTGTCGGGCGGCCAGCAGCAGCGCCTTTGCATCGCCCGCGCCATCGCGGTCGGGCCCGAGGTGATCTTGATGGACGAGCCCTGTTCCGCGCTCGACCCGATCGCCACCGCTAAGATCGAGGAACTGATCGATTCCTTGCGCGATCATTATACCATCGTCATCGTCACGCACTCGATGCAGCAGGCGGCGCGCGTTTCGCAGATCACCGCCTTCTTCCATCTTGGCGCCATCGTCGAAGTGGGGGCGACCGAACAGGTCTTCACCGCCCCCGCCAAGGAACTGACCCAGGGTTATATTACAGGCCGATTCGGCTAAAGGACGGGCGCAATGAGCATCGGCGAGCACCATATCGTCAAATCCTACGACGTCGAACTCGGCAAGCTCGGCGACGCGCTGGCCCGGATGGGCGGTCTGGCCGAAACCCAACTGGCCGCCGCGATTCAGGCGCTGGAAAACCGCGACGGCGATCTGGCCGGCGAGGTGGTCGGCGGGGATGCCCGCATCGACAGCCTCGACACCTTCATCAACGAGCAGGCGATCAAGGTGCTGGCGCTGCGCGCCCCCGTCGCCGACGATCTGCGCACCGTCGTCACCGCGCTCAAGATCGCGGGCGAGGTCGAACGGATCGGCGATCTGGCCGCCAATGTCGCCAAACGCTCGCTGGTGCTGAACCAATTGCCGCCGGTGGCCCAGACCCGGTCGGTCAGCCGCCTCGGCCGTCTGTCGCTGGCGATGGTGAAGGATGTGCTCGACGCCTATCTCGGTGCCGATTCCAGCAAGGCGCTGGCGGTGCGCGACCGGGATCAGGATCTCGACGAAATCCACTCCGCTCTGTTCCGCGAAATCCTCACTTATATGATGGAAGATCCTCGCACGATCACCCCGTGCAGCCA
>NZ_AQPH01000088.1 GCF_000442515.1 Magnetospirillum fulvum MGU-K5
GGGCCGGCGGCAACGAGGGGTCGTAATGCTCGACGATGCGAATCTGGCGGGCAAATCCGGCTTCGGCGATACGGCGGACATGCTCTAGCACCTGATGCAGGTTAACCGGATCGCGCACCGCGGTCGGATTGTCCGAGAACGCCTCCATCCGATCGACCAGGGCAACGATCCGGTCGGCCTCGTCGCAGATCAGCCGGGTCAGCACCCGGTCGTCCTCATTGGCGTTCTGCTCGAGCAATTGCGCCGCACCGCGGATGCCCGACAGCGGGTTCTTGACCTCGTGAGCCAGGATCGAGGCCATCGCGGTGACCGACCGGGCGGCGTTGCGACTGGTCAGATGGGCACCGATCTTCAATGCGATCGATTGCTCGTGCAGACTGACCACCACTGCGCCCGCTTGCTCGACGATCGGCGAGACCTGAACGCTGACGATGCGGTGCCCGGTGCGTGGGGTGTCGAGCACCACACCATATTCGGCAACGGAATTGCCGTCGCTGCGGGCCTGCGCGATCAACCCCAACACGGGCGAGTCGGGCGGCAAAAATTCGCTGGTGGGATGACCGCACAGCCACGCCGCACCGCAGGCGAACAATTGCTCGGCTCCGCCATTGGCAAGACGGATGATGTTGTCGCCATCGACCGCGAGCACGGCGGCGCTCAGCGCGTTCAAGATGACGTCGGGATCGAAGGTGGCGCCGCCGTTACGGCGTCGGGGCGCGGCCACGGTGGGAAGAGCCATCAGGCGGCAGCCTTTTCGGCCAGCACGCCGAAAAATTCGGCCAAGGCGTGACGCACCGCGTCGGGATCGTCCAACCGATTGATCCCGGCGCGAAACTCGGCCGAACCCGGCAAACCGCGGGAATACCAGGCAAGATGCTTGCGGGCGTTGCGCACGCCCGAAACCGTTCCGTAATGCACCAGCAAAGCCTCGAAATGATCCATCACGATGTCATACAATTCCATCGGCGAGGGGTCGGGACGCCGTTCCCCGGTGGCGAGGAAATGCCCCACCTGTCCCGGCAGCCACGGCCGTCCCATGCTGCCCCGGCCGATCATCACGCCATCGGCACCCGACAGGGTCAGCAGGCTGACCGCGTCATCAATGCTGCAAACATCGCCATTGCCGATCACCGGAATCGACACCGCGCGCTTGACCTCGCCGATAAAGGCCCAATCGGCCCGACCGCTATACATTTGACTGCGGGTGCGGCCATGGACCGTCACCAGACGAATGCCGCTCTCCTCGGCGATCCGGGCCAACCGGGGCGCATTCAGGCAGGATTGATCCCATCCCATCCGCATCTTCAGCGTCACCGGCAGATCGACGGCGCGAACCACCGCCTCCATCAATCGTCCAGCCAGCACTTCGTCCTTCATCAGGGCTGCGCCAGCTTCGCCTTTGACCGCGACCTTCTTGACCGGACATCCCATGTTGATGTCGATGATCGCCGCGCCCATGTCCTGGTTAAGCCGGGCGGCCTCGGCCATCGCCTCTGGCTCGCACCCGGCCAGTTGAACCGAGGTCGGCTGATCGGCGGCCTCGTGACTGGCCATCCGCATCGTCTGGCGGTTCTGGCGGATCATCGCCTGACTGGCAATCATTTCCGAGACGACCAGACCGGCCCCCAGGCGACGGGCCAGACGACGGGTGGGGAGATCGGTCACCCCAGCCATCGGCGCCAGAATTACGGCATTGTCGAGGGTGAGCGATCCAACCGAAAGGGTGGGAAGCGGGCGTATGCACATCATATGTGCATATTTATTATGCAGATGTCCCCCGGCGCAACGTCAAAAACCGCCGGGCCGGGGGAAGTCTCAGCCCAGCGGAGCGGTCAACAGCACCTGCTGCACGAACTTAACGCCGGGATAGGCCAATGTGAGGAGAAGATAGGCAACCAGCACCACCCGCGCGGCGAGACGACCGCGCACGCCACAGATGCGGTGACCGATCAGCAACATGCCGATCAGAACGAAGGCCAGCAGGGACAGCATGGCCTTGTGCTCGAATGTCACGAAGGACCCGGTCTCGACATAATGGAGCGCCAGCCCGGTCAACAGGCCCAGCCCCAGCACAACCTCGCTGTCGAGCAGAAGCCGCCCGGACATCCGTTCGGCATCGGCGACGCTGGGCAGCAGCCGGGTCAGCGCGGTCGGGCGTTTGCGCTTCAGCGCCCGTTCTTGAAGGAAGATCGAGGCCGACGCCACCGCCGCGACGGTCAGCAGCGAGTAGGTCAGAACCGAAACGATAATATGAAGATCGACCCAGGCAGCCCCGGCACCGCCAACCATCGGCGGCGGAGCACCTTCGACCCAACTGACCATCGAGGCCAGCAGACCGACAGCAGCCAGGAACGGCATCAGCAGCGGGCCCAGGCGCCATGCCTGCGGGGTCGTCACCGACAGCAGAGCAAACATTGCGGCGCTGCCGGCAATGCTGACCCATAACCCGGCTGAAAGACTGGTCAGCCAAACCCCACTCATCAGCCAACCGCCCCAGATCGACGGAGCGATGACGGCAAGCAGGGTCGCGACCCAAAAACGGCTGTCACGACCGGCATGGGGTCTGAAGGAAACCATCGCGGCCGGAATCAGCGCGACGAGAGCGGCAATGTTAAGAAGTATCGGCGACATGGGCTCGACTATACCATTCTTTCGGTTCACGCAAACTGGCGGAGTGATGACACTGGCGGGGGTCTCCCCCGCGCTGGCCGCAGCTTCGGCTCAGGATACACGATAAATCATATTTCCCCCGTCGTCGGCGCGAAAGCCTGATTCCATTCCGGGATCGCCCCTTACCCAGAGTCATATCTCACCTATGACCGGGCCTCGGGGGAGATAAGCACGCCTTGTCCCTTGGCAAGCCTGTCCATGCCGCATAGGCTGGCGCCTCTTTAGGCCATTGGAGGACGATCATGGGCGGAACGGTGGTGCTGGTGGTGGCGGCGGGACGCGGCCGCAGATTCGGTGGCGATCTGCCCAAGCAGTATCATGATCTTGCCGGACGGATGGTGCTGCGCCACACCCTGGCCGCGTTCGCCACCAATCCCGAGATCGATGCGGTGCGGGCGGTGATCCATCCCGACGACCGTCAGCTTTACGATATCGCCGCGTCCGGTCTGGCGCTGCTGGAGCCGGTGTCGGGTGGAGCGAGCCGCCAGGATTCGGTTCGCCTTGGCCTTGAGAGCCTTGCCGATCTCGCGCCCGAGCGGGTGCTGATCCATGACGCCGCCCGCCCCTTCATCGATGCGGGAACGATTGGACGGGTGATCGCCGCCCTGATCTCGCATCCCGCCGCCCTGCCGGTGGTGCCGGTCGCCGACACGCTGAAACGCGGCAAGGACGGTTTTGTCTCCGATACGATTTCGCGCGAGAGCCTGTTCCGCGCCCAGACCCCGCAGGGATTCCGCTTTAACGACATCCTTGCCGCCCACAAGGCGGTGATCGGCGAGGAATTGACCGATGACGCCGCTGTCGCCGAGCGGGCCGGGCTGCCGGTGGCCCTGGTCGCCGGTGCCGAGGATAATGTCAAGATCACCACCGCCGCCGATCTGGAACGGGCTCGTCGCCTGTTCGAGGGCGCGGGGGAAATCCGGACCGCCAGCGGCTATGACGTTCATCGCTTCGGGCCGGGCAACGGGGTTTGGCTGTGTGGTGAATTGGTGCCGCACCAGGCCGGTCTGCTCGGCCATTCCGACGCCGATGTTGGCCTGCACGCTCTGACCGATGCCGTGCTTGGCGCGATTTCGGCCGGTGATATCGGCCACCATTTCCCGCCGTCCGAGCCACGCTGGAAGGGAGCCGCCTCGGATCAGTTCCTTGCCCACGCAGCGTCGCTGGTCACGGCCCGGGGCGGGCGGATCGTCAACGTCGATGTCACCCTGATTTGCGAGCGTCCCAAGGTCGGGCCGCACCGCGCCCGGATGGCGGCCCGTCTGGCCGAAATTCTCAAGATCGACCAGGGCCGGGTCTCGGTGAAAGCCACCACGACCGAGGGGCTGGGCTTCACCGGCCGTGCGGAAGGTATCGCCGCCCAGGCCAGCGCGTCGGTCTGGCTCCCGCGTTAACCGCAGCCCCCCGTCAATCACGGTTGACGGGAGCGGTCTCGGCGGCAATCCAGGCCAGAAACTCTGGGTTGCCGCCCTCGATCGGCAGGCGGAGGACGCAGGGGCAGTCATAAGAGTGCAACTCGCGCAGCCGCGCTATTGCCGCATCGGCAAACTCGGCACGGGTCTTCAGGATCAACACCGCCTCGCGGTCTTCGCGCAATTCATCCTGCCAGCGATAGACGGACGTCATGCCGTCCAACACGTTGGCGCAGGCGGCTAGACGCGCCTCGACCAACGTGCGCCCCAGGGCGAGCGCCTCATCGCGGCTGGCGGCGGTGGCATACAGCAGACACTGGCTCATTTCCGGCAGCCCCCCACGGAAAAAGACGGGGCAGGTTCACGCCTGCCCCGTAAAAGTCGGTATCGGCGTTTCCCGGAAGAGGAGATCGGACGGGACGCCCATGTCACACATATAATAATCCCGTAAACGGATTTCGATACCCCGGCGTGATGAAAAGCGCCTCTGTCAACCGCTACCGCAGTTGATGGAGAAAAGGCCAAGTCGATCCGCAAGGATTCGTGGCGACGGGTGGACAGATGCCCCGACTGACGATAGCCTGATTGGCATGGGCCGGGACTATGCCCGGTGAGCAGAAGGAGACTCCCATGGATCTGTCCACCCGCTATCTCGGCCTTCCCCTGAGCTGTCCTCTGGTAGTTTCGGCCTCTCCGCTTGCCCTGGACATCGGCAACATCCGCAAGATGGAGGATTTCGGGGCCGGAGCCGTGGTGCTGCCCTCGATCTTTCAAGAAGATATCGAAAACGAAATCGACGAGATGGAACGTCTCGGCGCCGAAGCCAATTCCGAGGCCCTCTCCTATTTCCCGGCGGGACTGACCGAGAATATCGGGCCGCAGAATTACCTCGATCTCGTCCGCCGCGCCCGCGCCGCCGTTGATATTCCGGTGATCGCCAGCCTGAACGGCACCACCCCCGCCGGTTGGATCGATTACGCCCGCCAGATCGAACAGGCGGGTGCCCACGCGCTTGAGCTGAACGTCTATTATCTGCCGACCGATCTGGTTTCCAGCGGCTCCGAGGTCGAAGCCCGCTATGTCGAAATCCTGAGCGCGGTCAAGAAAGCGGTGTCGATTCCGGTAGCGATGAAACTCAGCCCCTATTTCAGTTCGCCCGGAAACATGATCCAGACGCTGGATCAGGCCGGTGCCGATGGCGTGGTTCTGTTCAACCGCTTCTATCAACCCGACATCGATCTCGACGAACTGACCCTGCTGCGCGATCTCAAACTCAGCAACCGCGGCGAAATCCGCCTGCCGCTGCTGTGGATCGCCGCTCTGTCCGGCAAGCTGAAGGGCTCGATCGCTGCCAGTTCTGGCGTTCAGACCGCCGCCGAAGTGATCAAATATCTGTTTGCCGGTGCCGATGTGGTGATGACCACCTCGGCCCTGATGCGTCATGGCGTCGAATATCTGAAGGTGTTGAAGGACGGCCTGATCGCCGACCTCACCGCACGCGAGGCTTCCTCCGTCGCCGAAATCCGGGGCCGTCTCAGCCGCGCTGCGGTGGGTGACGTCGCCGCCTACGACCGGGTGAACTACATCCGCATCCTGCGCGGAGGGCTCCACTCCGCTTAGCTGCGTTAATTATCTACGGGATTTATGGATTAGTCGCCTTGACATGCAACGTCAACGGTGTGAAATTCCCTGACCATCCCGTGCGGAAAGGAGCCAGAGGTCGATGAGCGTCACCAGCAAAAACCCGGAAACCATCGTTCTTCATACCGGCCATCGTGCCGACCCCACCACCGGTTCAGTGGCTGTTCCGATTCATCAGACCACGTCGTACCAGTTCAACAACGCCGACCACGCCGCCAACCTGTTTGGGCTCAAGGAACTGGGGAATATCTATACCCGGATCATGAACCCGACCACCGACGTTCTGGAACAGCGTCTGGCCGCGCTGGACGGCGGCGTTGCCGCCCTGGCGGTGTCGTCCGGTCAGGCCGCCAGCACCTTTTCGATTCTGAATGTCGCCCAGGCCGGGGACAATTTCGTCACCTCGACCGATCTGTATGGTGGCACCTGGAATCTGTTCGCCAATACGTTCAAGCAGTTCGGTATCGAAGCCCGCTTCGTCGATCCGACCGACCCCGAAGCCTTCGCCCGCGCCACCGATTCCAAGACCCGGGCTTGGTATGCCGAGACGCTGCCCAATCCCAAGCTGCATGTCTTCCCGATCGCCGAAGTCGGCGCGCTGGCCGATAAGCTGGGCATCCCGCTGATCGTCGACAACACCGCTGCGCCGGTGATTGCCCGTCCGCTCGATCACGGCGCGCACATCGTCGTTTATTCGACCACGAAATATATCGGCGGCCACGGCACCTCGATCGGCGGTGCGATCATCGATAGCGGTCGCTTCGATTGGGAAAAGCACGCCGAACGCTTCCCGCTGCTGAACCAGCCCGACCCTAGCTATCACGGTGCGGTGTGGACCCAGGCGGTCAAGCCGCTCGGCCCGATCGCCTATATCCTGCGGGCCCGGGTTATCCTGCTGCGCGACGTCGGTGCCGCCGCCAGCCCGTTCAACGCCTTCCAGACCATCCAGGGTTTGGAGACGCTGCCGCTGCGCATCCGTGAACACAGCCGCAATGCCAGCGCCGTCGCCCAGTATCTGGCCTCGCATCCCAAGGTCAGCCGGGTGATCCACCCCAGCCTCCAGACCGGCGAAGTCCGTCGTCGCGCCGACGCGGTGTTGAAGGGCGGGTTCTATGGGGGTCTGCTCGGCTTCGAACTGAAGGACGGCGTTCTGGCCGGACGCAAGTTCATCGACAATCTGAAGCTGTTCTACCACGTCGCGAACATCGGCGATGCCCGCTCTCTGGCCATTCATCCGGCGAGTACCACCCATTCCCAACTGTCGGCTGATGAACAATTGGCAACTGGTGTGACTCCGGGCTATGTGAGATTGTCTGTCGGTATTGAACACATCGACGACATCCTCGCCGACTTGAAGCAGGCATTGGAGGCCATCTAACATCGTGTCCACCATCCTTCCCCACGCTGAGTTTCCTTTTACTCGCATGCGCCGTAACCGTCGGGACGATTGGTCCCGTCGGCTGATCTCCGAGAACAAGCTCTCGGTCGACGATCTGATCTGGCCGGTTTTCGCGGTCGAAGGAACGGGGGTGAGGCAGGAGGTGGCGTCAATGCCCGGCGTCGCGCGGTTTTCCATCGACCTGCTGGTCGAGGAATGCCGTCGCGTCGCCGACCTTGGCATTCCCGCGATTGCGCTATTCCCCTCGGTCGAGGCGTCGCTGAAGACCCCCGATGCCGCCGAGGCCTACAACCCCAACAACATCGTCTGTCGCGCCGTCCGCGCTATCAAGACCGCCGTTCCCAAGCTCGGCGTGATCTGTGACGTTGCCCTCGATCCTTTCAACAGCAATGGTCAGGACGGATTGGTCGTTAACGATTACGTCGTCAACGATGCCACCGTCGAAGCCTTGTGCAAGATGTCGCTGGCTCAGGCTCAGGCCGGGTGCGATGCGTTGGCTCCGTCCGACATGATGGATGGCCGCATCGGGGCGATCCGCGAAGTGCTGGACGATCAGGATTTGATTGATGTCCGGATCATCTCTTACGCCGCCAAATACGCGTCGGCATTCTATGGCCCGTTCCGCGATGCCGTCGGCACCGGATCGACCCTGAAGGGTGACAAGAAGACCTATCAGATGGACCCGGCCAATTCGGACGAGGCGTTGCGCGAAGTCGCCGCCGATCTGTCCGAAGGCGCCGACATGGTGATGGTCAAGCCGGGCATGCCCTATCTCGACATCATCCGCCGGGTGAAGGAGACCTTTGGCGTCCCCACCCTCGCCTATCAGGTGTCGGGCGAATACGCGATGATGAAGGCCGCCGCGCTGAACGGCTGGCTCGATTGGGACAAGGTGATCGTCGAAAGCCTGATTGGGTTCAAGCGCGCCGGTGCCGATGCGATTCTGACCTACACCGCGCCGGAAGTGGCGCGTCTGCTGGCCAAATCGTCGCACTAACTGCGGTCGAACGATTGATCCCCCCGACATCCTGGTGATGTCGGGGGGATTTTCATTTCGGAGAGGATCTAAAACGGCAAAGGCGTTTCCGCCGAGGTGATTTCGGCCAATCCCTTGACGACCACCTCGGCACTTCGGGGCAGACACAGCATGTTGATCGAGGTGATATTGCCAAAGACGTTTTCGGCCACTTGACGGAAATTGTTCGGGGCAAACAGCCGTGGCGTATGCCACCACAACCGATATTCCAACGCCATGATCGCCGCGATCAGCGCCGCCGACTTGTCCCGCCGATCGTTTTCGACATAGAGGATCGGACGCAGAGCGCGGATTGTCCGCTCGGCTCCGGCAATCACCTCGGCCTCGCTTCCCTCGACATCGATCTTCAGCAGCTTAAGCGCCGCGAGGTTGTAGGAATCCAGCGTCCGTACCGGACAGGGCTCTCCCTCGGGTGCACCGAGAGAGACACCGCCAAAATTGGCCTGACGGCTGAGCGGCAAAACGGGTACGGCGATTTCGCCACTCGCCGCCCCCAGGGCGACCCGCTCGGCCCAAATCTGCTCCTGGCCGTTCAGAACCAGATTGGCGGTCAGAACCCCGAAAATCCCCCGCTGCGGTTCGAAGGCGAGAACCCGGCCGCTCGGACCAACCAATCGTCCGAGCGGGATCGTCAACGCCCCGATATTGGCCCCGGCTTCGACAACCACATCCCCCGGCTGGACGATCTGGCGAAACAAATCCGTCTCACCGGGGGAATATTCGCCGTACAAAGCCAGAGAGCGGCCGACATAGACGTCCCCCGCCGGAAACAGCATCGATCCATGCCGACAGGGGGCAACCCCGATCCAGGGGGGGAGGACCAGTCCGGCCGGGGTAACCATCACTCCGCCTTACGGTTCAAACGCCAGTCGGCGAGATAAGGCAACGCCATCAGCAGCACCATCGCCGCCCAGGTTACCATTTCCTGGTTGATCCACATCCCCCGCAGCAACAGCGGCAACTGGTCACTGAGGGCGGGATGGGAAACGATGAAATCATCACCCCGTGCCAGCGCCACCGCCTCGGACAACAGCGATGCTAAAGCCGCCAGCACCAGCCCGATCGTCATCGCCCGGGCCGGTCCGAAGCCCCCGTCGCTGGTCCCGCCGAACAGACGTCCAACGGCAAAGGCAGCGCGCCAGTCAAGCCGCAACACCGCCATCCGAGCCAGACCATAGGCGGTAATCCCCAAGCAAGGCACCAGGAATTCCAGGCAAGGAATGTCGCGGTAGCGACCATGAACCAGCAACAGCGTCGAAGAAACGATCGCGGCGATGGCGTAGAACGGCACCAGACGCTCGGCGCGACGGTCGGCGACCGGGGCCGCACCATCGGCAAAGCTCAGCGCCGCCGCCCGGACCAGCAGCACGGCCAACCCGGTATGCAGAGCGGTCCGCAGCCACGCCCAGACCTCGTCGGTCAGATCAAAGGCGATAGCCTGGGCATTGACGATCTGCCACACCACCAGACCGGCCATGATCTGAGCCAGAACGGCAACGGCCAAACCGGCTCCGAAACGATAACGCGACGAACTGCGCATCAGGAAAGCCAGCCCCAGGATCGTCCCCAGCGCGGCTGCTCCGGCGGCATGACGCGGCCAGAACGGGCTGGGCTCGACCGGACCGGACATCGCGAACTTAACCCGACGATCGGAATCGACCACGCCCCAATTAGCCCCGACGGTTCCTTCCATCCGAGCTTTCCACGGTTGATCGAACGCCTCGACGACGTTGTAATCAAACCCGTTTTCCTTCGACACCTGGGCCAGGGTCCGGATGAAGCGGGCCCCGTTCTCCATGCTGGCCACCGCCGGTCCGCGCGAGCGGCCACGGGTCGGCCACCCCGCTTCGCCGATCAGGATCGGCTTGCCCGGAAAGGTCTCGGCCATCCGGCGATAGATATCGACGATGTGGCGGGCGCTGCCCTCGACACCGATCGGCTCGTCCTCCCAATAAGGCAGGATGTGGATCGTGATGAAATCGACTTCGTTGGCGAGTTGGGGGTATTTCAGCCAGAAAGCCCAGACGTCGGCATAGGACACCGGCTGCGACACCCGCGATTTGACAGTGCGGATATAATTGATCAGATCGTCAACCGGCAGATCCTGACGCAACAGGACTTCGTTGCCGACAATCACCCGCTTGATGCTGTTGGGATATTTGTTGGCGGCGGAGATCAGCGCCTCGACCTCGCGGCGGTTGATCGCAGGTTTTTCGCCCAGCCAAGCGGAATGGATCACGTCCATCCCCAATTCCTCGGCCAGCTTCGGCACCACCTCCATCCCTTCGAGGCTGGTATAGGTGCGAACGCCTTTCGTCACTCCGGCGAGGCTGCGCAGATCTTCGGCAACTTGTTCCGGCGGCGGATAATCCTGGGTCAGCGGACTCTGTCCACGCCGAAACGGCGCGAACGAGACCGACGGAAACGGTTCGGCAAACGACAGTTCAACTGGAACCGGACGATTAAACCACCACCAGCCAGCGACCTGAAGGCCAGCCAGCACGGCAACGATAACAAAGGCAAAGATACGGTTCATGGTATTCCCGGTTCAGGGGGTGGACGGGCTGTCCCTGTCTAAGCGCCGCCAATCTCGCCGTCAATTGCGGCGGCAAAACGGTGCCTATCGCGCATCCGGCGTTTCAACGTCGTCGGGCGTGAGGATGCCGGTCGAGACGACCATCTTGAGCGCGTCCTCGACACTCATCGACAACAGCCGGACCGAACGGCGCGGAACGAACAGCAGAAAGCCCGATGTCGGATTGGGGGTGGTGGGGACGAAGACGTTGACCATCTCTTCGTCGAACTGGTCCCGAACCTCGCCGCTGGTCGTGCCGGTGATGAAGGCCAGGGTCCACAGGCCGGGACGCGGATATTCAAGCAGGACAACCTCACGAAACGCCTCGGCCTTCTGCGCCAGAACGGTGTGCACCACCTGCTTGATCGCCGAGTAGATGCTGCGGATCACCGGCATCCGGCCGAGCAGCGCCTCCGAGACGGCCAGAACCAATCGTCCGGCGATGTTGGCGGTCAACGCGCCGACCACGGTTAAGCCGATCAGCGCCAGCAGAACGCCGAACCCCGGAAGATAGTGGGAGACTCCCCACGACGGGGGAAACAGCGACGAAACCTGCGAATCGATAAAGCTGATGACCGCCCAGACGATATAAACGGTCAGCGAGATCGGCGCGGCGACCAGCAAACCGGCCAGAAAATTGGCGCGCAAACGTGCGATCAGTCCGGAGGAGGAGGCAGAGGAAACCTCTGTCCGGGCGGGAAGCGGATCGAGCTGGGGACTCATCGCCGGAGATCACCGGCAGAACGAGACGATTCCCCCGCGCCAGTGAGGCTGAAACTCTGATATCTCACGGTTATTCCCCCCTTGATGTCCGGCATCCGCACAGGCGGCGGGCACCCCTCGCCGTCTTTAGAATATGCCCTGCCTCCCCCCAGAACTATAGGCGAGAAACGCTTGCGGCTCTATGATGAGTCTGATGTCTCGTCTTTGTCCGTGCGTGAAAGGTCCGCCTTGACCCTCCCTGCCCTGGCTCCCCGCTCAGATATCGTTGCGATGCTGGATCGCCTGGTTGCGTTCGATACCACCAGTCGCAACAGCAACCTTGCCCTGATCGACATGGCGGCGGAAACGCTGTCGCGCCTGGGAGCCGAGATTCGGCTGACCTGGAACGATTCGGTGACCAAGGCCAATCTGTTTGCGACGCTGGGACCGGCAGACCGCCCGGGAATCGTCTTGTCGGGTCATACCGACGTCGTCCCGGTCGACGGGCAGGCATGGAGCAGTGATCCTTTCCACCTTGATAACCGCGATGGGCTTCTGTACGGCCGGGGCACCGCCGATATGAAGGGGTTTCTGGCCGCCGCCCTCGCCTTTGCGCCCGATTTCGCCGCTTGTCCTTTGGCGATGCCGATTCATTTCGCTTTGTCTTACGACGAGGAAATCGGCTGC
The DNA here is from genome assembly GCF_000442515.1 of Magnetospirillum fulvum MGU-K5. Classification (GTDB taxonomy): domain Bacteria; phylum Pseudomonadota; class Alphaproteobacteria; order Rhodospirillales; family Magnetospirillaceae; genus Phaeospirillum; species Phaeospirillum fulvum_B. The sequence goes on from NZ_AQPH01000088.1 coordinate 12,123, forward strand.
ATCGGGGTGCGGCGCTTGCTTGACGATCTTGCCGGACTCGAGGTGCGTCCGCGCCTGTGCATCGTCGGCGAACCGACCGAGATGACGGTCGTCAGCGGTCATAAAGGAAAGAAAAGCGTTCGCTGCGAGGTTCTGGGGCACGAATGCCATTCCGCGCTCAACGATCAGGGCGTCAATGCGGTCGAGATCGCCGCCGAGATCGTCGCCCGTCTGCGGGCGATGCAGCGCCGTCTGCGCGAGACCGGCCCGTTCGATTCGGGCTATCGGCCGCCTTATACCACGGTTCATACCGGCGTGATCAAGGGCGGCACCGCGCTCAACATCGTTCCTGGCGAGTGCAGTTTCGAATTCGAAATCCGCAACCTGCCGCGCCACGACCCGGACGGGTTGATGGCAGAAATCCGCTATTGGGCCGAAGAACTGCTTCCGGAGATGCGGGCCCGCTCGTCCCGCGCCGGGATCATTTTCGACGAAAACAACAGCACAGCCGGACTCGATATGGATGCCAACGATCCGGGAGTCCGGTTGGTCCAGTCACTGGCAGGTGACACCGGCACCGCTTTTGTTTCCTACACCACCGAGGCCGGGCTGTTCCAGCACAGCGGGATTCCGGCGGTAGTGTGCGGTCCCGGCAATATCGCCCAGGCCCACAAGGCCGACGAATTTGTCAGTCTGGATCAACTCGCCCGCTGCGAATCCTTCCTGGGCCGTCTGCTCGATTACGCCACCAATCCCGAACCGGGACGATTTTAATCGGTTATCCTCGTTTCAGGTGCTTGTGAACCGCCTGTCGACTGATCCCCAATTCCTGTCCGATCCGGGCCAGTGACCAGTCGGGATGCTCGGCCTTCAGACGCAGGATGCGGGCATGACTCCCCCCCTCGGGATCGCGCAGCCACGCCCCCGCCGAACCGGACAGATTATCGAGCAAAATCCGATAGCCCGAGCCGTCATCTCCTCCACGCTCGACCCAATACTCAAGGCGGGCGATCAAATCGGCTGTTCCCGTCACCGCCAGATCGCTCCGCCACATCCGCTCGACCAGCCAATGGCGGGCGGCGCAGGCGGTGGGAAGCCCCACCGTCCCCGGACCATCGCCGATCACATCGAGATCGTGTTTCCTCTGCTCCCACTCGCGGCATTCGTCACGGGCCGCGACAATGCTGGATGGCAATGGCAGCGCCGCCGCGACCCGGTCGCGCACCGAAGGGGGCGGCTCGTGCCAGGGCAGATGCCACCCGCACAGGGGGGCATGGGGATCGTCTTCGTTGCCGGGATCGGCCAAATCGCGACCGGCAGCGATCAACACCGCTTCGGTGGTGGTGGGGCTCCACGCCGACGCTTCGTTGCCATAACGGGAGAGTGTCGCCGCCCGTTCCTGATCCCGGCTGGCCGCCCGCTCGCGACGAATCCGGGTGGCCCGGATCAAACCGCCCGGGTCCGAAGCTTCCTCCCGTAATCGCAAAGCTCGCAGCGAGGCTT
>NZ_AQPH01000089.1 GCF_000442515.1 Magnetospirillum fulvum MGU-K5
TTTGCGGTGGCTGGTATAGGCGCTGTAGATGGCAAAGCCGAACAGGCACAGGACGAAGCCGATCAGCACGTACCATTTGCTGTCGCCCAGCCATTCTTCCAGCTTGCGGCCCATGAAATAGCCGCCCCAGGCGAAACAATGCGCCCACAGACCGGCGGCAATCAGGTTCAGCACCAGATATTTGACCCGGGACACCCCGGCGATGCCGACGATGAAGGGCGCAATGTTGCGGACGCCGTAAATCCAGCGGAAGGTGAGGATGAACAGCGCGGGCGATCGCTTGAGCGCCTGGAAGGCCCAATCGATCCGCCCGGTCAGGCGGGGCCATCGTTTCAACAACGGGGCGCCAAAGCGTCGCCCGATGTAGAAATAGAGCTGATCGCCGAGGAAGCTGCCCCCCCACGCGGCGGCGGCAAGAATCTCGACATTGATAGGAAACCGGCCCTCGGACGCAAGAATTCCGGTCACAAGGACGACGGTCTCACCTTCCACAAAAGTCCACGCGGCGATGAACAGGTAAAGAAGGAAGCCGTATTCCTTGAGGATATGGATGATAAGATCTTCCAAAGCGGCTCCCGGGTAAAGGGCCAGACCGAACACGCGTTTGCAAAAATCCGGCAACAGAGCCGGGGCGTCAACGCCCAATTTCGGACGTTACGAAATCGTCACTGCTTCGGGGCGGTCGAACCGAGCGGGTAGAGCCGGTTGACATGGCCCATCTTGCGGCCGGGGCGGGCCTCGGCCTTACCATAGAGATGGAGGCGGGCGTCGGGGTCCGCCAGTATTTCTCGCCAGCAATCGGCGTCGGCCCCGATCAGGTTGGTCATCACCGCGTTCGAATGCCGGGCCGCCGAACCGAGCGGCAGGCCGCAAACGGCGCGGATGAATTGCTCGAACTGGTCGGTCAGGCAGGCATCCATCGTCCAATGCCCGGAATTGTGCGGGCGGGGCGCCATCTCGTTGACCAGCAGGCCGGTGGGGGTGACGAACATCTCGACGGCCAGCAGCCCGACCACGTTCAACGCTTCGGCGGCGCGCCGTGCGATGTCGATCGCCTGGGCGGCGGTGGCCGCCGAAATCGGGGCGGGGATGGTCGAGGTGTCGAGGATATGATGGCGGTGGACGTTCCAGGCCGGGTCGAACGCGGCCCAGGCCCCGTCGGTGCCACGGGCGATGATCACCGAAATCTCGCCCAGGAAGTCGATAAAACCTTCGAGGATGCCCCGACCGCCGCCATCCAGCCCGGTTCCCAGCGCGGCCCAGGCTTCGGCCGGATCGGTGGTTTCGTCGATCCGCACCTGTCCCTTGCCGTCATAGCCCATCCGGGCGGTCTTCAGCACCGCCGGGCGGCCGATTTCGGTCAGTGCGGTGGCAAGCTCCGCTGCCGAGGTGACGGCCCGCCATGGCGCGGTGGCGATGCCGAGATCGTTGAAAAACTGCTTTTCGTCGATCCGGTCCTGGGCGGTCTCCAGCACGTTCCAGCCTGGCCGTACCGGCACCAGCGAGGCCATCAGCCGGACGCTGTCGGCGGGGATGTTCTCGAACTCGAAGGTCACCACATCGACCGAGCGGGCAAAGGCGGCGATCGCCGTTTCGTCGCCGTAATCGGCGACGGTCGCGGCGGCCGAGACCTGGGCGGCGGGGCTGTCTTGCTCGGGGGTGAAGACGTGAACGCGATAGCCCAACCGGGCGGCCGCCAGCGCGGCCATCCGGCCCAACTGACCGCCGCCGATGATGCCGACGGTGCTGCCCGGCGGCAGCGGAAAGCGGGGATCGATGGTGGTCACGGCCGGATCAGATGCGGAGACTCAGGATCGACCGGGGCGACGGCAACCGCCTCGGTCTGACGGGCGCGCCAGGAATCCAGCGCTGTCGCGACGGCGGGATCAAGCAGGGCCAGAACCGATGCGGCCAGCAGCGCGGCATTGATCGCCCCGGCCTTGCCGATCGCGACGGTGCCGACCGGAATGCCGCCCGGCATCTGGACAATCGACAACAGGGAATCCAGGCCTTTGAGGGCGCGGCTTTCGACCGGGACGCCGAACACCGGCAGCGGGGTCATCGAGGCGGTCATGCCGGGAAGGTGGGCGGCGCCGCCCGCTCCGGCGATCACGACCTTCAGCCCGCGCGACCGTGCGGTGGTGGCGTATTCGACCAGCCGGGCCGGAGTCCGGTGCGCCGAAACCACCCGTGTTTCGAAGGGGATGCCAAGTTCGTCCAGCGTCGCGGCAGCGTGCCGCATGGTCTCCCAGTCGGACTGGCTGCCCATGATGATGCCGACCACGGGCCTCGAAGCGTCGTCCATTGCGGCTGCCTCGCCGAAAGGGGAAGGAAAGGCCGGGATTATAGGGATCGGAGGGCGCGGCGCAAGCCCGTATTGCCAGAGCGGTGATTGGTGGGTGGCGAAGCAACGCTTGACAGGGTCCCCCGGGGAAAGTTATATCGTCCGCCTTCCCGTTGAGGCGGAGTAGCTCAGCTGGTTAGAGCAGCGGAATCATAATCCGCGTGTCGGGGGTTCGAGTCCCTCCTCCGCTACCATTAAAAAAGCCCGTCAAGTCAAGAACTTGGCGGGCTTTTTCGTTTCCACGGCGCAGGCTGCGGCCATCGGGATTGCGATTATCGCAAATTTGCGATATGAGTTTTCCTCATGGACTGGAGCGTGGAAATCCTCAATGCGGCCGTCAAAGCGGAATTGGACAGCCTTCCGCCTGATATCCGCGCCAAACTGACCCACATCCTGGACATGATGAGGACATTCGGTCCACAGCAAATGCGCGAGCCACACGTAAAGCCGTTGCGCGACAAGCTGTGGGAAATGCGGATGACAGGGCGCGATGGAATCGCGCGGGCCATTTATGTCCTGGCCAGCGGGCGGCGAATCGTCATCGTTCATGCCTTTGTCAAAAAGACGCAGAAAACCCCCGCGGCGGCCCTGGCGCTGGCCCTGGAGCGAGCTAAGGAGATCGTGCGATGACTATCCCGTTTGAATCGGTGAAGGCTGAGTGGATGAAGGATCCGGCCTTCCGTGGCGAATATGATCGCTTGGCCCCCGAATTCGAAATCTCCGCTGAATTGATCCAGGCTCGCGAGCGGGCAGGGCTGTCCCAGGCTGAGGTGGCGCAGCGTATGGGGACAACGCAGTCGGTGGTGGCTCGGCTGGAAAGCGGGCGATCCCTGCCCAGCACCAAGACGTTGCTTCGTTTTGCCCAGGCGACGGGCAGCAAGGTTCAGGTTCGCTTGGCCGCAGGATAACCGCTTCAGCCGCTGGTGCTGAACGTGCTCGTCTTTCGCATATAGTTGACACGTCAATTAATGAGATGGCACATATAGGCGATGGCTGAACGATCCCCCCCGTCGGCCCGTCTGGATTTCGGTTATCGTCTGGTGATTTTGGCCCGCCGCTGGCGCGCCGCGATCGATGCGCGTCTCCACGCCGCCGGATTGACCGATGCCACCTGGCGGCCGCTGATTTATCTTCATCGCATGGGCGACGGCACCCGCCAGAAGGATCTGGCCGCGTCGCTGGGGCTTGATTGCTCGGCGGTGGTCCGTCTGCTCGACTTGCTGGCCGGGCGCGGGCTGGTCGAGCGACGCGAGGACCCGGCCGACAAACGGGCCAAGACTCTGCATCTGACCGAGGCGGGGCGCGAGATGATCGCGACCGTCACCGGGCTGCTGATCCCGTTCGAGGCCGACCTGCTGAGCGGGTTTGACGACGACACAATGCTGACGCTGCTCGATTCATTCGACCGGATCGAGAGACGCCTGGATGGCGTTCGGCGCGACGACCAAACCGAAGAGAGACACGGATGAGTTTTCTGGTCAAAGCGGGGTTCGATCCCAGCCGTCTGACCTTTGCCCTGCGCACGATGATCGCCGGGTGGCTGGCTTTGACCGTCGCGATGCTGTTGGGGCTGGACAGCCCGCAATGGGCGGCGATGACAGCGGTGATCGTGGCCCAGCCGACGCGGGGAATGTTGCTGGAACGCAGTATCCAGCGGGTGATCGGCTCGATTGTCGGCTCCTTGGTCGGGGTGGGGCTGATCCATCAGTTCGCCACCGATCCAAGGCTTTTGGTGGTCGGTCTGGCGGTGTGGATCAGCCTGTGCGCCTATGTCGGCAATGTGTTGCGGCAATATCGGGCGTATGGCGTTTTCCTGGCGGGCTATACCGCCGCGATGATCGCCTTGCTGGACGTGCCGCATCCCGACCATGTCGTGATGCTGGCGACCGATCGGGTCGAGACGATCATCATCGGCATTGTCGTCTCGGGTCTGGTCAGCGGCTTTCTGACCCCGGTGTCCGATGAATCCCACCTGATCCGGCGGGTGCGGTTGCTGAGTGCCGATACGCTGGATTGGTGCGCCCGCGCCCTGGCCGGGGCGGGGCGGTCGGGGCTGACGACGCGCGAGCGCCTGCTGGTATCGGAGATGGCGGCGGTCGAGGATATGCTCGATCAGATCGCCGCCGGATCGGTCGAAGGCCATCGCCGGGTCCGTCATGTCCGGGGGCTGCTGGCCGCTTTGTTATCGCTGGTCGCCGGCGTGCGCGGCGTCACGACGCTGCTGGCCCGCGAGCCGGAGCGCCGCCGGGGCGCGGGGTTGCCGATTCTGGTGGTTCATCTCGATGCCGCCGCCGCCAAGCTGACCGCTGGGGCGCCGCTGTCGATTCCGGTGGGAGAGATGCGCGCGGCCCTGGAGGAGGGCGCTCCGCCCGGGGCGCTGACCGAGGCGCTGGGGCGGTTGATCGCCGCTCTGGGCGCGGTGTCGGCCGGGCACGAGGCGATCCGGGTCGCCAAGAAAGCGCCGCCGGTGCTGGATTTCCTGTTTCACCGCGACCGGATCGGGGCCAGGGCGGCGATGATGCGGGCCTTTCTCGCCGTGCTGGCGGTGGGTGCGGCGTGGCAGATCAGCGGCTGGCGCGACGGACAATTCATGGTCCTCAGTACCTGCATCATGACCACGGTGTTTTCCTCGTTCGAAAACCCGCTGGTGGTGCTGCGCCATGTGATGGTGGGCTCGATCGCCGGTGCGGCGGCGGCGGTGCTGTTTCATACCCAATTGCTGCCGCTGGCGGGCGGGACGTTTGACGTTCTGCTGCTGGTCGCGCCGTTCATGCTGCTGGGTGGCGTTGCGATGGCGCACCGCCGCACCGCTTTGGCCTCGATCGATTACAACATGTGCTTCCTGCTGCTGGGCCAGCCCGCTTTTCCGATGCTGGGCCCGCCCGACGCGGTGTTCGGTGCCGCCGGGGCGGTGTTGCTGGGGGTTGCCGCCGCCTTTGTCGCGTTCCGCTTCGTTTTTCCGATCAGTTCATCGCGTCGTCTGCGGGCGCTGATCGCGATCACCGTTGACGATCTGGAAGGGCTGGCGCGGGGTGCGTCGCATCCGACCCGCGAGCGTTGGAGCGCCCGCATCTATCACCGCATCCTCCATCTGGTGAAGCTGGTCGATGCGTTGCGGCTGACCAATCTGCGCCCGGTCGATGGCGGCATCGCCGCGCTGACCGTTGGCGGCACGATCCTGCATTTGCAGCAAGAGCGCAGCGGTGCCGATCTGGCCCGGACCTGGCGGCGGCGGATCGATGTTGCGCTTGGCCGTCTCGCCACCCTGTCGCGCGATCCCCGGGCGGCGGCGGCGGCGTTGGAGCGGGCCGCGACCGCCGCGCCGTCCTCGACCGAATCCGACCGCCTGCGCGAAGCGGCATCGGCCTTGCGCGACAATCACTGGTTCTTCAAGGCAAGACGCCGTCAGAGCAGCCGCTTCATCTCGTAGATCAGGTCCAGCGCCTGCCGCGCCGTCAGTTCGTCGGGATTGATCGTGCGCAACTGCTCTTCGACCGCCGAGACGATGGGTGCGGCGGGGGCGGCCGATTTCGCCTTGGGCTTGGCCGCGACAGCGGCGAACAGCGGCAGATCGTCGGCCAGCCGGGCAATTCCCGACGCCTGATCCGAGCTTTCCAGCACGGTCAGCACCTCTTCGGCACGGGCGACCGCAGCGGCGGGCAGACCGGCCAGCCGGGCGACATGAATGCCGTAGGAGCGGTCGGCGGCTCCGGCCCCCACCTCGTGGAGGAATACCACCTCGTTCTGCCATTCCTTGACCCGCATCATGTGGCAGGCCAGCGAGGGCAGGGTGGCGGTCAGCCGGGTCAGTTCGTGGTAGTGGGTGGCGAACAAGGCGCGGCAGCGATTGACCTCGTGCAGATGCTCGACCACCGCCCAGGCGATCGACAGGCCGTCAAAGGTGGCGGTGCCGCGCCCGATCTCGTCCAGGATCACCAGCGCGCCGGGTCCGGATTGATTGAGGATCGCGGCGGTCTCGACCATTTCGACCATGAAGGTCGAACGACCCCGCGCCAGATCGTCGGCGGCTCCAACCCGCGAGAACAGGCGGTCGATCACCCCGATCCGGGCGGACTCGGCGGGAACGAACGACCCGGTCTGGGCTAGCAGGGCGATCAGCGCATTCTGGCGCAAAAAGGTGCTCTTACCCGCCATGTTGGGGCCGGTGATCAGCCACAGACGCTGACCCTCGGACAGGTCGCAATCATTGGCGACGAACGCGCCGCCATGGGTCGCTTCCAGTGCGGCTTCGACCACCGGATGGCGGCCGCCCTTGATCTCGAAGGCGGTGCCGGTCTCGACCTGGGGCCGGGTCCAGCGCCGCGTTGCCGCCAGTTCGGCCAGGGCCGAGGCGACATCCAGCGCGGCTAAGGCGCTGGCGGCGGCGGCGATGTCGGCGGCGCGGGCGGTGACTTCGGTGACCAGATCGTCGAACAGCGCCAGTTCGAGCGCCAGCGCCCGCTCCGAGGCTCCGGTGATCCGCCCGGCCAGTTCGATCAGCTCGGAGGTGGTGTAGCGGGCGGCCTGGGCCATCGTCTGGCGGTGGATGAAGGACTCGTCCAGCTTGTCTGCCTGCTTGCCCGGCACCTCGATATGGTGGCCGATGATGTTGTTGTGGCGGATTTTGAGAGCGGCGATCCCAGTCGCCTCGCTGTAGCGCCGCTCAAGCTGCATCAACAGGGTGTGGCTTTCGCTTTTCAGCGCCTTGGTCTCGTCCAGCGTCGCGTCGTATCCATCGGCGATAAAGCCGCCGTCGCGGGCCAGCAAGGGCGGCTCGGGCAGCAGGGCACGGCCGAGGCGATCGACCAGGGCGCTGTGCTCGCCCAGATCGCGCAGTGTGGTGTCGAGCGCGGACGGCAGCGGGCCGATCCCGCTGGCGAGCAAGCGCAGCGTCGGCACCGCCGCCAGCCCGTCGCGGATCGCGGCCAGATCGCGCGGGCCGCCGCGTCCCAGTGACAGCCGCGACAAGGCGCGTTCGATGTCCGGGCAGCTTTTGAGGGTCGTGCGCAGCGAGGCGCGCAACGAATCCTGTTCGACCAGGAAGGCGACCTCGTCCAGTCGCCGGGCAATCGCCGCCGGATCGGTCAGCGGCGCGGCCAGCCGGGCTGCCAGCAACCGGGCTCCGGCCCCGCTGACGGTGCGGTCGATGGTGTCGAGCAGCGATCCCCGCCGCTCTCCCCCCATCGTCTGGGCCAGTTCGAGGTTGCGCCGCGTCGCCGCGTCGATCTCCATCACCGCGCCCTCGGCCAGCCGCCGGGGCGATGACAGCCGGGGCAGCTTCCCCTTCTGGGTCAGTTCGACATAATCGACCAGCGCCCCGGCGGCGGCCAGTTCGGCACGGGAAAACGAGCCGAATCCGTCCAGGGCGGCCACCTCGAACAGGCTTTCGATGCGGCGGCGGGCATTGTCGGAATCGAACCGGGCCGACGGCAGCGGCGACAGGATCGATTTCCACTCAGCCCAGGATTCAAGCAAGGCGGGTGCGGTCAGCAGACGTTCGGGCACCAGCAATTCGCCCGGGGCCAGCCGCGCCAGCGCCGCCGACAGGCCGGTTGTCGCCACCGCCTGGGTGGCGAAATCGCCGGTCGAGACATCGACCCAGGCCAGCCCCAGCCCGCCCTGTGCCTCGGCCACGGCGGCGAGATAATTATGCGAGCGGGCGTCGAGCAGGGTGTCTTCGGTCAGGGTTCCGGCGGTAACGACGCGGGTGACGTCGCGGGCGACTACTGACTTCGCGCCCCGCTTCTTCGCCTCGGCGGGGTCTTCGATCTGTTCGCCGATCGCGACCTTGAAGCCCTGGCGCACCAGCCGGGCCAGATAGGCTTCGTAGGCGCGGAAGGGGACGCCGCACATCGGGATGTCTTCGCCCAAATGCTTGCCGCGCTTGGTCAGCGCGATGTCGAGCGCCGCCGAGGCCTTGACCGCATCGTCGAAGAACAATTCGTAGAAATCGCCCATCCGATAGAACAGCAGGCAATCGGGATGCGCCCGCTTGATCGCCAGATATTGGGCCATCATCGGGGTAACGTCGTCGGGAATGGGGGCGGGGGACTCGGACATTGCGGCGGTCACGGGCGGGCTTCATTCGGCTGGGGGCGGGAGGAGCGCACCCTAGCACGGCCCGGCCCCCCGGCAAACCGCGCGGGCGGTTGCCTGGGTCTCAAACGAAAACGGGACAGAGGTTTCCCCCTGTCCCGTCCGTAACCGTTCGGCCTGAGGCCGGAACCTGGAGCATCGGGCGCCAAACCTGACGCACGATGCGATTGCGGCCATTGAGGCCGCGGCCAAGTGCCCGGAGGGCACGCCCGGCGAGGGCTTTTTAGTAGCGGTAGGTGTCGGGCTTGAACGGGCCTTCGACCGCAACGCCGATATAATCGGCCTGCTTGCTGTTGAGCTGGGTCAGGGTCGCGCCCAGCTTGGCCAGATGCAGCGAGGCAACCTTCTCGTCGAGGTGCTTCGGCAGCACATAGACCTTGCGCTCGTACTTGCCCGGATTGGCGTAGATGTCGATCTGAGCCAACACCTGGTTGGTGAAGGACGCGCTCATCACGAAGCTGGGATGGCCGGTGGCGCAGCCCAGATTGACCAGACGGCCTTCGGCCAGCAGCAGGATGCGCTTGCCGTCGGGGAACTTAATCTCGTCGACCTGCGGCTTGATGTTGTTCCAGGCGAAGTTCTTCAGCGCGGCGACCTGAATTTCGCTGTCGAAATGGCCGATGTTGCAGACGATCGCCCGGTCCTTCATCGCCCGCATGTGGTCGAGGGTGATGACGTCGACATTGCCGGTGGTGGTGACGAAGATGTCGCCGCGCGGCGCGGCCTGTTCCATCGTCTGGACCTCATAGCCTTCCATGCAGGCCTGAAGCGCGCAGATCGGGTCGATCTCGGTGACGATGACGCGGCAGCCCTGGCTGGCCAGCGACTCGGCCGAGCCCTTGCCCACGTCGCCGAACCCGGCGACGACGGCGACCTTGCCCGCCAGCATCACGTCGGTGGCGCGGCGGATGCCGTCAACCAGCGATTCGCGGCAACCGTACTTGTTGTCGAACTTCGACTTGGTGACCGAATCGTTGACGTTGATCGCCGGCCACAACAGGGTGCCCTTCTTCTCCATCTCATAGAGACGGTGGACGCCGGTGGTGGTTTCCTCGGTCACGCCACGGATCGCGGCGCCGTTGCGGGAATAGAAGGTCGGATCGGCCGCCAGCTTCTTCTTGATCGAAGCGAACAGATATTCCTCTTCCTCGCAGGTGGGGGTGACAGCACCGAGGCATCCTTCTCGGCGCGCATGCCGAGATGGATCAGCAGGGTGGCGTCGCCGCCATCGTCGAGGATCATGTTCGGGCAGCCGCCATCGGCCCATTCGAAGATGCGGTGGGTGTAATCCCAATATTCTTCCAGGCTCTCGCCCTTGACGGCGAACACCGGGATACCGGCGGCGGCGATCGCGGCGGCGGCGTGGTCCTGGGTCGAGAAGATGTTACAGGACGCCCAGCGGACGTCGGCGCCCAGCGCCGTCAGCGTCTCGATCAGCACGCCGGTCTGGATCGTCATGTGCAGGGAACCGGCGATGCGGGCCCCCTTCAACGGCTGGCTCGGGCCGTATTCCTCGCGGGTGGCGATCAGGCCGGGCATCTCGCTCTCGGCGATGTCCAGTTCCTTGCGGCCCCAGGCGGCCAGCGCAATGTCGGCGACCTTATAGTCGGTGAAGGCGGTCATGCGATTCCTCTGAATATCAGGAGGTTTAAGCTGGGGCCGGAGTGTAGCCGGCCTGGCGGCAAAACGCAACATCATATAAAGATATCTTTATGTGTTAATGAGGCGGGGTCTGGACGGGAATCTTCGATACTAATGCATTGAATAAAAAAGACTTGTTTGATTCCCCTAGGGTCCGTAGGCATTTTTTTCTTCCACAGGGGGGTACGACTCATTTATAAAACCGGTGACCGCGATTGGTATTGTCGATAACCACATGAGGAGAACAGCCTTGCGCGACAGGCTCCTCCCGGCAGCGATGCTGGTGATTCTGGCTGCGACGTCCACGGCCCTGGCGGGTGAACCGGCCCGCTCGAACTCTTCCTCTGTCGGGCCCGTTCGCGTTGCCGCCGTTGAAGGCCCGCAAACCGCCGCGATTTTTCCCGGCGGCCCGCGTGAAGCCCGTGTTTCTCCTTTGCCCCGGCCGCTGTCGGTGGCCGATGCCGAGACCTATCGCCGGGTCCTGACCTTGCAGGATCGGGGCGATTGGGCCGGTGCCGATCGCGAACTCGGCAAGGTCGACGACGATCTGCTGCGCGGCTATGTCCAGGCGCGGCGCTTGCTCGCCCCCGCGACCAAACCCCATTTCGCCGAATTGCGCGCCTGGCTGGCCGAAAATGCCGCCTTGCCCCAGGCCGAAGAAGTTTACCGTCTTGCCCTGTCCGCCAAGGGTGGACGCGGTGCCCATGGTCTGCGCGCGCCCCAGCGTGGCGCTTTGCGCGGCTCTGGCATCGATACCGACGTCGATGGGGCGATGTGGGAAGAGGTGGCGTTCGATACCGACGAGTCCGGCCCCCGCGCCCGTTCGATCAAGACCCGGTTGCGTCAGGCGTTGCGCGACAACGAGTCCAGCCGGGCCGAAGCGATGCTGGCCTCGGCCGAGGTGCAGTCGCTGTCGGCGCTGGACCAGGACCGGCTGCGGTTGATGGTGGCGTCCGATCATTTTGCCGGTGGCCGCGACGACCGCGCCGCCGAGTTGGCTTCGGCTTCGGCGGAACGCTCGGGCGAGGCTCTGCCCGCCGCCCATTGGATCGCCGGTCTGGCGCTGTGGCGGGCGGGGAAGCCCGATCAGGCCCGCCGTCATTTCGAAGACACCGCGACCTCGGCCCTCAATCAGGATTGGTTGACGGCGGGCGGCGCGTTCTGGGCGGCGCGGGCCAATCTGGTCAATAACCGCCCCGAGGCGGTCAATCACTGGATGGAAGTTGCCGCCAGCTATCCGCGCACCTTCTACGGTCTGCTTGCCCGCTCCTGGCTGGGCTATCCGGTCAGCTATGCCTGGGAACTGCCGCCCTTTACCGAGGGTGATGCCGACATGCTGATGCGGGTTCCGGCGGCGCGGCGCGCTCTGGCCCTGATTCAGCTGGGCGAACGCGACGACGCCGAAGAGGAATTGCGCAAGCTGTATCCGTCCGCCGGTAAGGCGGTGCGTCAGTCGATGCTGGTCCTGGCCCAGGCGGCGAAGATGCCGGGTCTGGCGGTTCGGCTGGGCGGCGTGTTGCCGCGCGAAAACGGCCGCACCCACGATGCCGCCGCCTATCCGCTGCCCGATTGGATGCCGCAAGGCGGTTGGCAGGTTGACCGCGCTCTGGTTTATGCCCTGGTCCGCCAGGAATCCTCGTTCAATCCCGATGCGCGTAGCGCCTCGGGGGCCGCCGGTCTGATGCAATTGATGCCCGCGACGGCCCAGGCGGTCGGCGGTCTGCGCGTGCGCGACCAACTGACCGATCCGGCGGTCAATCTCGGGCTGGGGCAGCGTTACGTCACCCGGCTGCTGTCGGACGATCCGGTCAACGGCAATCTGATGATGATGGCGGCGGCGTATAATGCCGGTCCCGGCACGTTGGGCCGCTGGCTTCAGGGTATTCGTCATGGCGAAGACCCGTTGATGTTCGTTGAAAGCCTTCCGGCGCGGGAAACCCGTGTGTTTGTGCAGCGGGTGATGAGCAGCTATTGGGTCTATCAGTCCCGGCTGGGTCAGCCGATGGCCTCGCTGGAAGCGGTGGCTTCGGGCTCCTGGCCGATTTACGGCACCCCGGACCGGTCTCCGTTGCGCGTCGGTCCCAGCCGCACCGCCGGGTTCTAACCGACCCTTCCCGTATTCTTCGCTTCGCGTTCCTGCTCTCTTCAGAGCGGGATCGTACGCTTTCGTCACCGCGCCATCATCTCCCCGTAACGGGGGAGGGGGATTGGCTCGACCCGCCCCCGGAAGGGGAGGGATTTCCCTCCGTTTAGCTCGCGGCGCGGAGCAGATCCTGGGACGGCAGTTCGGTCGGGACGGCACCCAGATCGACCAGGCTGTAGGCCGAGCTGTCGGCGAACAACTGGCGCAGCAGCTGATTGTTCAGCGCGTGGCCGGTGCGGATTCCGTTGAAATGGCCCAGGATCGGATAGCCGGCGAGGTAGAGATCGCCGACCGCGTCCAGCACCTTGTGGCGGACGAATTCGTTGCCGTAGCGCAGCCCGTCATCGTTGAGCACCTTGGTCCCGGTGCTGTCGATCACCACCGCATTGTCGAGCGAGCCGCCGCGAGCCAGTCCGTTGGCGCGCAGCATCGCCACTTCCTGCTCGAAGCCGAAGGTGCGGGCGCGGGCGACTTCGGCCTTGAAGCTGCTTTCCGTCACGCCGAGATAGAAATCCTGGCGGGCGATGGCCGAGCTGGCGAAGTCGATTTCAACCCGGACCGAGAAGGACGAGGCGGGGGTGAGCGACGCGACCTTGTCGCCGTCACGGACGGTGACGCGCTTGTTGACCTTGATGGCGCGACGCGGAGCCGATTGCTCCATCGTTCCGGCGCATTCGATCAGGAACAGGAAGGGGGCGGCCGATCCGTCCATCACCGGCACTTCGGGGCCGTTGATGTCGATCAGGCAATTGTCGATCTGCATCCCGCACAAAGCGGACATCAGATGTTCGACGGTGCCGACGGCGATGCCGTCGCTGTTGCGCAGGCAGGTGTTGAGGCGGGTGTCGTTGACGGTGGCCCAATTGGCCGGGACGATGCCGCCCGCGCCAGCGATATCAACGCGGCGGAAGCGAATGCCGGTATCGGGAGCGGCCGGACGCAGCGTCATGGTAACGCGCGACCCGGAATGAAGACCGACGCCGGTGCATCCGATCGCGGTCTTGAGTGTCCGTTGGGGGCGGCCAAATGCAAAGGAGGCGAAGGTCGGGGTTTCGAGGCCGGGATTCTGTTCGTTGACGATCCGATTCACGGGCGATCCCCTATCTTGTCTTGCCCGCCTCATGTGAAGTGCCAGAGGCGGTGCTGAACTTGTTTTCTACGCTCCTATGTCTATCAGCCCGGGGTCGAGCCCTCAAATCAATCATTGTTGCCGATTGTTTCACCGCTAAAGCCTTGAAAAAGGGCCC
>NZ_AQPH01000090.1 GCF_000442515.1 Magnetospirillum fulvum MGU-K5
CCGCGCTATGACCTCGCGTCCCGGCCATTCCGGCCGAGGAGAGGACCGGCCTAACGTGACCTTCCAGTGCAGCCCTGTTGAGTCCCATCCCGCCACGACCCCGGCGCGATGCCTGTACCGCATTCTGGTGCGCGATCTGATGCTGAAATGTTCGATCGGCATTTACGAGCACGAGCGCCTGGCGCCCCAGCGCGTGCGGATCAATGTCGATATGAGCGTGCTGGAACAGGCCGCCGGACCGGCCAACGACGATATCGCCAACGTCCTGTCCTATGAGGATGTGATCGAGGCGATCCGGCGTCTGTTGGCCGAGGGGCATATCAATCTGGTCGAGACCCTGGCGGAAAAGATCGCCAGCCTGTGTCTTGAGGACGAGCGGGTCGAGATGGTCCGGGTCCGGGTCGAAAAGCCCGACGTCTATGCCGAAGCCGCTTCGGTCGGCATCGAAATCGAGCGTCACCGCAGCCACTGACCATCGCGCCGGTCTCCTCTGGACAGGAGAAGGCCGGGCCACGTACCCTTGATCCTCTCTGGCGACGGTGACAGAAGGGGCGTCCGCGATGAACCTGACGATTTCCGGACGCGAGCCCCGGCGGTGGAGCCGCCAGACCTGCGGCTCCGAAGGCGTGCTGGCGTCCGAGGCGGGCGAAGTGCCGGTCACGATGCTCGATGCCTCGCGCGGGGGGTTCAAGCTGCGCTTCACCCCCGACCCACTCGCGCTCGGGATGCTGACGCCGCTGCCGCGCGATCTCCACGTCATCACGGCATCGCAGCAGATTTATCCCTCGACCGTGCTCTGGATCAAAGACGGGCTGGCCGGGTGCCGCTTTTACCAGCACCAGTCGCTCGACGATATCGCGATCCTGATGACCTCACCGTTCCGGCTTCAGCCGCTCGACATGCCGGTGTGAAGGTCAGGCGCTTTTCCGGCCCCGGACCAGAGCCTTGTAAAACAGCACCTCGTCCTTGAGGTGGTGATACAGGCCACCATCAATGATCCGATAGATTTCCAGGCAGGTCTGCTGGGCCTGCTTCGCGGACTTGATCTTCGGCACCATCTTCTTGCACAGATCGACATAGGCCAGGATCAGGGTGCCGTGAGTCGATTGGTGCGTCTCGCCGCCATCGCGCCCGGCCAGGAACGCGTCCTCGGCGGCAAAGGCCTTTTTCATCGCAACGAAGATCGCGCCGGTTCGCTCGGCGACGGTTCGGCGATCGAGATAGGGATCGTCCAGGCAACGAAAGAAATCGGCCATCGCCTCGATCAACATGCGGCGGCCGCTATCGATCGCTCCGATCCCCGTCTCCAAAGACATATTCCAACGAAACATCGCGCCCTCAGTCTCCCCGCCCCTGCCGGTGGTTCCAACCGCCGATTCATACTCAGGCGTTCACCCGAGGTCAAACCGTCTGTTGGCCTATTTACAACCTGAGGGGTATAGCCGCATCCTCCGCCGGCGCGTCATCGGTTAGGCGCGCACGACCAAAGGCGATAAGGGAGAAGACGATGTTGTTGAACCGAGTGTGCGGGGCTCTCCTCGCCCTGACTCTCTGTCTGTCTCCGTTATCAGGCGCGCGCGCCGAGGATGACATCAAAATCGGGGCGTTCCTGTCGCTGACCGGGGTGATGTCGCTGATGGGCGACCCGGAAAAGAAGGCGCTCGACCTGCTGGTTGAAACCGTCAATGCCGATGGCGGCGTGCTGGGGCGCAAGATCAGCCTGATCGTCTATGATGACGGCTCCGACCCGGAAAAGGCGGTTTCGTTCGTTCGCCGCCTGATCGACCACGATCAGGTCGATTTCGTCATCGGCGGATCGGGCACCCCTACCAGCCTGGCCGTGTTGACCCAGATCGAGCGCGAGCGGGTTCCCTATCTCTCGATGGGCGGCGGCGGAGCGATCGTCGATCCGGTGCGCAAATGGGTGTTCAAGGTGCCGCAGACCGACCGGATGGCGGCGGAAAAGGTGCTGGCCGATCTGAAAAAGCGCGGACTGACCAAGATCGCCCTGCTGTCGGAGAATGGCGGCTTTGGCAAATCGGGCCATGACCAGACCGTCGCCCGCGCCGCCAGCTATGGGATCGAGATCCTCGTCGATGAGACCTATTCGCCCAAAGATCCCGACGTCACCCCGCAACTGACCAAGATTCGCGGCACCCCCGGCCTTCAGGCCCTGTTCGTGTTCGGCACCGGCAACGGCCCGGCGGTGGTGACCAAGAACATCCGTCAGATCGGCCTGACTCTGCCGGTCTATCAGTCGCACGGCGTCGCCTCGCGCGATTTCCTCCGCCTCGTCGGCGGGGCCGCCGATGGAATGCGGCTGCCCGGTGGCGCGCTGTCGGCACCGGAGCAATTGCCCGACTCCAACCCGCGCAAGGCGCTGCTGATCGGCTTCAAGACCGCCTACGAAGCCCGCACCCACACCGATATCAACATGATGGCCGGGCACAGCTATGACGCCTTGATGCTGGCGGTTGACGCGATCCGCCGCGCCGGAACCACCGACAAAGCTGCGGTGCGCGACGCGCTGGAGGCAACCGCCAACTTCCCCGGCACCGCCGGAATGGTCACCTTCTCGCCCACCGATCACCTTGGCCTGGGTGCCGATGCTTTCCACATGCTGGAAATCAGGAATGGCGCCTTCACCTTCGTCGATTAACCGGGTCCGGTTCATCCTCGTCCGCCGTCTCGGCCTCGGTTGGGTCGGACGGCGGCTGGGCCGCCGCAACCGGCTTGCGCCGACGCGGCTGGGGGTGCCATGACCACGGCCGGTCGCCCTGGCTATCGGCGACGGTCTCGACTCGGACATGGGTGGGACTGAGCCACAGCGCGTGAGCACCGCGCCGCCACAGGTCGAAGCGGTCGATCACCAGCCCCGCCCCCCGACAGGTTCCCCGCAACGGAACCGCGCTGACCACCAATCCGGCCCCGGCACAGGCCGCCTCGATCCCCGTTTCGTCGCGGATCAGCGCCACCACCTGCCCCTCGGCCCGCCAGACGCAGCCGACCGGATCGCACCGCAGCCGCCCATCGCGCGAGGAACTCTGGCGCGGCCAGCGCTCCGGCGCTTCGGGTCCGGCGCGGCGGCTCCAGGTTTCCTTGAGGATGCGGCCGCCCTTGCCGTTCAGCAGCAGGGCCCCATCAGCGGTCCGCACCGCCATCGCCGCGCCGCGCCCATCGACCAGCAGATCGGGCGGATCGGCCAGACCCATCGAGGCCAGCCCCAGAACCATCGGCACCAGTCCCCACCAGCGCCAGCGCCGCGTCCACAGGCACAACCAGCAGCCGCCCAGGGCAAAGACGACCAGCCCGGCCATCGGCAATGTCGGGGTGGTGATCGCCGCGGCGGGCCAGCTTGCCACCCACAGCGCGATCTGGTTGACCGCCTCGACGCCCCACCCCATCGGCACCAGCGCCCCCGCCTCCAGCCCGAACGGCAGCAGCAGGAACAGCACCAGCGCCCACGGCATCACCCAGAAGCCGGTCAGCGGTACCGCCAGCATGTTGGCCAGCACCGACCACACCGCGAAGCGATTGAAATGGTAGATGGCAAAGATCGCGGTAACACTTCCGGCGATCAGGGTGGTCAGCGCGATCCCGGCGGCATAAAGGCCGAGTCCGGCCAGCGGCCCGGGATGGGCTTCACGCCACAGCGCTTGCCGTGGGGCCTGGGTCTCGTACCAAGCGATCAGGGCGATCACCGCCGCGAACGACATTTGGAAGCTGGGGCCGATCAGCTCTTCCGGTTCGACCAACAGTACCAGGGTGGCCGCCAGCGCCACCGGTCGCATCGATAGCGCAGTGCGGTCGAGCAGCACCGCCAGCAACACCAGGGCGATCATCAGAAACGAGCGTTGGGCGGGCACCGGCGACCCGGCCAGCAGGGTGTAACCCCAGGCGAACAGGATCGCCAGCGCCGCTGCCCATTTCTTGATCGGATAGCGCAGGGCCACAGGCGGGATCAGCGCCAGCAGCGCACGCAAGCCGACGAACACCAGCCCAGCGGCAAGACTGATATGCAGCCCGGAGATCGACAGGATGTGGGCCAGCCCGGAATCGCGATAGGCCTGCATCATCGGGGCGGAAATCGGCATCTGATCGCCGGTGATCAGCGCCGCCGCCACCGCGCCGCGATCGCCCGGCAGGACCGCGACGATCCGTTCGGTCAGACGGTGGCGCAGAGCGTTGACGGCCACGCCAAAGCCGCCGTCGAGGTTGGGTTCCGCCGCAGCGACGATCTCGGGCGGACCCAGCGCGGTACCGATCGCGCCCAGCCGCTTGAACCAGGAAAAGCGGGCGAAGTCGAACGCGCCGGGCATTGACGGCGGCGGCGGCGGCATCAGCATCGCCCGCAGCCGCAGCCGGTCGCCGACGGCAAAGGGGGGAGGCCCCGGCTTTAACCGCACCCTTACCCGCTCCGGCGTGACAATCGGCTCGTCCCGCTCCAGCGCCAGCCGGTCGAAGGTGACGCGGAGCGCCTCGCCGGGCAGGCGCTCGATTTCGACCACCCGCCCCTCCAGCATCAACGCCCCGCTGGCCCGCGTCAGCACCGGGGCGGCAACCAGGGCGGTGCGACCCCCGGCGGCGACAAATCCCACCAGCACCGCCAGCACGACCGCCGCCGATACGACCAGCCCCAATCGGCGCGTCGCCAAGGCCAGCGCCAGGAATCCCGTCGCCACCGCAAGTCCCAACCCGGAGAGCCACAATGGCGGCTCGGTCGGCAGGGAGAAATAGCCGCCGATACCAAGGCCCAAAAACACAGGTATCCACAGCGGCCACCGGGTCCGCTCGGCCATCACCCCCCCAACAATGGCGGGGAGGATTGCACGGAGCGCGGACGTGTCTTCGGCCATTCTTTCCAACACCGTGCTGTATCGACCCCGAGAATATGGTAAACAAGAGGGCTCTGTCTCTCGCGGCAAAGGATGCCGAACCCTCATCATGACCGTCGTTACCCGCTTTGCTCCGTCGCCCACCGGCTTCCTTCATATCGGAGGGGGGCGGACGGCTCTGTTCAACTGGCTGTTCGCGCGTCATCACGGCGGCCGTTTCCTCCTCCGGATCGAGGACACCGACCGCGCCCGCTCGACCGAGGCCGCCGTCGCCGCGATCTTTGACGGCCTGGAATGGCTGGGCCTCGATTGGGACGGCGAGGCGGTGATGCAGTTCGCCCGCGCCGGCCGCCACGCCGAAGTGGCCCACCAGCTGCTGGCCGAGGGTAAGGCCTATCGCTGCTACTGTACCCCCGAGGAACTGACCGCGATCCGCGAGGAACAGCGGGCCAAGGGGCTGCCGATGCGCTATCCCGGCATCTGGCGCGACCGCGATCCCTCCGACGCTCCGGCCAATACGCCGTTCGTCGTCCGGCTGAAGGCCCCGACCGAGGGCGAGACGGTGATCGCCGATCTGGTCCAGGGCGAAGTCCGCGTCGCCAACAGCCAGCTTGACGACATGATCCTGCTCCGCGCCGACGGCACGCCGACCTACATGCTGTCGGTGGTGGTTGACGATCACGACATGGGGGTGACCCATGTGATTCGCGGCGACGACCATCTGACCAACGCCTTCCGTCAGGCCCAATTGTACCGGGCCAGCGGGTGGGAGGTCCCCACCGTCGCCCACATTCCGCTGATTCACGGTCCCGACGGGGCCAAGCTGTCGAAGCGCCACGGCGCGCTGGGCGTCGATGCCTATCGCGACATGGGCTATCTGCCCGAGGCGATGCGCAATTACCTGCTGCGCCTGGGCTGGAGCCACGGCGACGACGAAATCATTTCGACCGAGCAGGCGATCGAGTGGTTTACCCTCGATTCGGCCGGGCGCTCGCCGTCGCGGTTCGATTTCGCCAAGCTGACCCAGTTGAACGGCCATTACCAACGTCAGGCCGACAATGGTCGCCTGACCGGGCTGATCGCCCCCCGGCTCGAAGAAAAGCTGGGCCGCCCGCTCGCCGAGGCCGAGACGGCCCGCCTGACCGCCGGGATGACCGGACTGAAGGATCGGGCCAAGACTCTGGTCGAACTGGCGGAGTCCGCGCTGTTCTATGTCCAGGCCCGTCCGCTGGCGCTCGACGACAAGGCGGCGAAGATCGTCGCCGAGGCCGATGCTCAGGCCGATCTGGCCCAGTTCGCCGCCCGTGCCGGTGCCCTCAGCGACTGGAACCGCGAAACGCTGGAAGAGGTCGCGCGCATCCTGGCCGAGGAACGCGGCCTGAAACTGGGCAAGATCGCCCAGCCGCTCCGCGCCGCCCTGGCCGGAGCGACGGTGTCGCCGCCTATTTTTGAAGTGATGGAGGTCCTGGGCCGCGAGGAGTCCCTGGGCCGCATCGGTGACGTACTGACCGGATCACCTCTTTCACAAGAGGTCGCAGTCTGACAGACGGAGCCGACTCTGACCCTTTTGAACAAACAGGGATAAAAAATGACAGATTCCCCCGCGTCGCCAAAAGAGACTGTCACGCTGACCAATAACAGCACGGGCAAAAGCGTCGAACTGCCCCTGATCGCCGGTACGGTCGGCCCGAAGGTGATGGACATCCGGTCGCTGTATTCCGACATGGACCTGTTCACCTACGATCCCGGCTACACTTCGACCGGGTCGTGCAAATCGGCAATCACTTATATCGACGGCGACGAGGGGGTTCTGCTCCATCGCGGCTACCCGATCGAGGAAATCGCCGAACATGGCGACTTCCTCGAAGCAGCCTTCCTGATCCTGAAGGGCGAGCTGCCAAACGACGCCCAGATGACGAAGTTCGTCACCGACATTTCCCGCCATTCGATGCTGAACGAACAGATTTCGTTCTTCTTCCGCGGCTTCCGTCGTGACTCCCACCCGATGGCGGTGATGTGCGGCGTCGTCGGCGCGATGGCGGCGTTCTATCACGATTCGATCAATATCAACGATCCGCACCAGCGGATGGTCGCCAGCTATCGCCTGATCGCCAAGATGCCGACGGTGGTGGCCTGGACCTATAAATACGCGATGGGTCAGCCCTTCATTTACCCGCGCAACGACCTCGATTACGCTTCGAACTTCCTCCACATGATGTTCGCGACCCCGTGTGAGCCCTACAAGGTCAACCCGACCCTGGCCCGCGCGATGGACCGCATCCTGATCCTCCACGCCGACCACGAACAGAACGCGTCGACCTCGACGGTGCGTCTGGCCGGGTCGTCGGGTGCCAACCCGTTCGCCTGTATCGCCGCCGGTATCGCCTCGCTGTGGGGACCGGCCCATGGCGGCGCCAACGAAGCGGTTCTGGCGATGCTGCACGAAATCGGCAGCAAGGATCGCATCCCCGAATTCCTGAAGCGGGCCAAGGACAAGAACGATCCGTTCCGTCTGATGGGCTTTGGCCACCGGGTCTACAAGAATTACGACCCCCGCGCCAAGATCATGCAGCGCACCTGCCACGAAGTGCTCGACGAACTGGGCATCAAGGACGAGCCGTTGCTGGAACTGGCGATGGAACTGGAGCGGATCGCGCTGTCGGATGAGTATTTCATCGAACGCAAGCTGTTCCCCAACGTCGATTTCTATTCCGGCATCATCTTCCGCGCCATGGGCATCCCGACCCAGATGTTCACCAGCCTGTTCGCGCTGGCGCGCACCGTCGGCTGGATCGCCCAGTGGAACGAAATGCTGACCGATCCCGAGCAGAAGATCGGCCGCCCGCGCCAGCTGTATGTCGGAGCGCCGCCCCGCCACTACCTGCCGCTGCACCAGCGTGGCTAGCACAGGCCGACAGCGGGATCCAAACGACCGGCGGCGCCTTCGGGCGCCGTTCCGGCGGATCCCTCCGCCTGCCAATGACAACATCCAGCCCGGCGGTCGCCGTCGGCTGGTCGTGCTGGCGGCGGTGGTTTCCACCGTCGCCATCGCCGTTCTGTTCGGATTGAAGTAGCGCCACCTTCAAACCGACTCGTCATCAGCGATCCGGCGTTGATTTCTTCCGCTCTTTGGGTATGGTCACCCCCCGGTGGGGCCTGTAGCTCAATGGTTAGAGCCGGCCGCTCATAACGGTCTGGTTGCAGGTTCGAGTCCTGCCGGGCCCACCAACCCCTCCCCCTCCATTGCCCCGTCCCTCCGCTGCGAACGGACGGGACGAAGCTCTCGCTCCGCTGGGGTGAACCCGGTATAGTAGCCGGGCGTTCAGACCCGTCGCGGGCACCGCTTCCACGCGGTCGCGCCAGTGCCGCCTGCGGCCTCATTTGCGGACATTGATGAATCGAATTCATATGTCCATGCACTTCTTTCCGTCTTATCGCCTGCCGCCGCACGAGTAACAATCGTCCCCGATGGTTTGTGGAGAGACATGATGCAGACGCGCACACTGGGCAACAGCGGCTTGGAAGTTTCAGCGATCGGGCTGGGCTGCATGGGGATGAGCTTTTCTTACGGCCCGCCCCCGGATCGGCAGGAGATGGTCGCCCTGCTGCGTACCGCCGTCGAGCGCGGCGTCACCTTCTTCGACACCGCCGAGGTCTACGGCCCCTACACCAACGAAGAATTGCTGGGCGAGGCGCTGGCCCCGCTGCGCGACCGGGTGGTGATCGCCACCAAGTTCGGCTTTGATCTCGATCCCAATGGCGGGCCGAAATGGGTTGGACTGGACAGCCGCCCCGCGCACATCAAGCAGGTTGCCGAGGCCTCGCTCAAGCGGCTGAACATTGACGTGATCGATCTGTTCTACCAGCACCGGGTCGATCCCGCCGTGCCGATCGAGGATGTCGCAGGCGCGGTGAAGGATTTGATCCAGGCAGGCAAGGTCAGGCATTTCGGCCTGTCCGAGGCGGGGGTACAGACGATCCGCCGCGCCCATGCGGTGCAGCCGGTCACCGCATTGCAGAGCGAATATTCGCTGTGGACGCGCGGGCCAGAAGCCGAAATCCTGCCGACGCTTGAAGAATTGGGCATCGGCTTCGTCCCCTACAGCCCGCTGGGCAAGGGCTTCCTGACCGGCAAGATGACCGAAACCACCAGCTTTGGCAGCACCGATTTCCGCTCGATCCTGCCGCGCTTCACCCCTGCCGCTCTCAAGGCAAATCAGGCGCTGATCGATTTGCTGGGGCGGATTGCCGCCAAGAAACAGGCCAGTCCGGCCCAGATCGCCCTGGCGTGGCTGCTGGCGCAAAAGCCATGGATCGTTCCCATTCCCGGCACCACCAAACTGAGCCGCCTTGACGAAAACAACGGAGCCGCCGCCCTGGTTCTGACCGCCGACGATCTGGCCGAGATCGAGAGTACCGCAGCCCGGATCACCATCGAGGGAGCGCGCTATCCCGAGGCCTTGGAACAGATGACCGGCCGCTGACCCCGACGAGGGGATGTGACCGACGGTGATCGCCGCCCCCTGCCGCACGGTTGTTTCGCTTCACCTCCACCTGCTTAACGGAGCCCCCCAGATGACCACCAAAGCCTATGGTGCCCAGGCCGCCGACAAATCGTTGGAGCCGATGACGATCGAACGCCGCCAGCCCGGCCTCCACGATGTCCAGATCGAGATCGCCTATTGCGGCGTCTGTCACTCCGACCTGCATACCGTTCGCTCGGAATGGGCCGGGACGCTGTACCCCTGCGTTCCCGGTCACGAGATCGTCGGTCACGTCACCGCGATCGGGGCCGAGGTCACCGACTTTCGGGTGGGAGAGACCGTCGGCGTCGGCTGCCTGGTCGATTCGTGCCAGCATTGCGATTCCTGCCATGACGGGCTGGAGCAATTCTGTGAAAACGGTTGGACCGGAACCTATAACTCGCCGACGAAGGACGCCCCCGGCCACACCTTGGGCGGGTATTCGCAACGAATCGTCGTCAGCGACAAGTTCGTGCTGAAAATCCGCCACCCCGAAGAGCAATTGGCGGCGGTGGCACCGCTGCTATGCGCGGGGATCACCACCTATTCGCCGTTGCGCCATTGGGAGGCCGGACCCGGCAAGACGGTCGGCATCGTCGGGATCGGCGGTCTCGGCCATATGGGGATCAAGATCGCCCACGCCATGGGGGCGCACACGGTCGCCTTCTCCACGTCGGAATCCAAGCGCGCCGACGCCCTGAAACTGGGAGCGGACGAGGTGATCATCTCCAAGGACCCGGCGGAGATGGCCAAGCACAAAAACAGGTTCGACCTGATCCTCGATACGGTGGGGTCAAGCCACAACCTTGATGCCTATACCACCCTTCTGAAGCGCGACGGCACGCTGTGCCTGATCGGCGTTCCCGAACACCCCCACCCCACCCCCAGCATCGAGCCGCTGATCTTCGGCCGCCGGGCGATTGCCGGATCGCTGATCGGCGGGATCGCCGAAACCCAGGAGATGCTCGATTTCTGTGCCGAGAAAGGCATCGTCTCGGACATCGAACTGATCCGCGCCCAAGAGATCGACACCGCCTATGACCGCATGGTCAAAAGCGACGTCAAATACCGTTTCGTGATCGATATCGCCTCGCTGGCGAGCTGACGACAGCGCTCAAAAAGAAGGGGCGACGGGCATACCCCCGTCGCCCCATGTCTTATACCAACCAGCCAATGACGTGGCCGGTTGTATTGTCCCTCTGCCGGAGCCGCGGGCATCCGCCCGCTTAGCCGCCGCAATGGCGGCTAAATACCGGCCAACGGGTCAAATCGAGGGTTGGCCGGTATTACCGCAAACTCTATTCGAACAGGTTGCTGACGCTCGAGGTCAGGCGAGTCATCAGAGCCGGAACCGCCTCTTCGAACTTCAAATTGACCTGATTGGCGTACGCGATTTCGCGAATCTGGTATTGCTTGAAATCGCTCTCTTCGTCGATCTGCTGGGTCTTGACCCGGGCATTGGTCCCGGCGGCACCGCTATAGCCCGCGCCGGTCGGCACCTGCGAGGATTTCGCACGGGAGGTCGCTGCGTTGCCCTGGGCGTTGACGGTGGTGGTCGACTGGCTGACCTTGCCGCCCTTCAGCGGACGTTCGGACAATTGAATGTCGATCACGACCGAGTAGGTCACGTCCTTGATCAGCTGGTTGGCCAGGAACGACCCGGCGGCCACGCCCAGGCCAATACCCGTCGTCGCGCCGCCGCCCGCACCGAGCGAGTTGGCGACAACGGCGGCACCGGCACCGGCCAGGAGCGGCTCGCCATACTTCCCCATCAGCATCGATCCAGTGTCCTTGGTATCGATCGGACCCGCATAGAGGATGTTGACACGCAGCATGTAGTGGGCCTGATTGGGATCATCGACGACGCGATATCCGCGCGCGGCGATTGATTGGATCAGCGACGCCCGCAGATCAAGTTCGGGATGGTCGGAAGTGTTCCGGGCCGAAACGAAAATGGTCCGGGCCGACGGCGGCACCGGATCGAGGAAGACGCTTTCGCTCATATGCGTCTGAACTTGGAGTTCGCTGTGATTGATGCTGGCATCGATTGCGGCACAGGCGGAAAGAGTGCTGGCCAAAGCGGCGATGATACCAAGCCTCTTAAGCGACATAATGTTCATGACAGTCTTTCCCCCTATAAAACGTGATGTTTTCATCGCAACCGAGAGCATAGCTTGAATAAACTCCGAGCAGCTGCAAAGGGCTAAGCCTCTCTGATACCAGGATTTTTTGACTCCGAAAAGTAGAAAATCGCATTTAAGACCAAGGGCTGCCAACCATTACGCTTACCGCCCGGCGTCATTCGCCTTGCGTTCAACCCGGCCGAGGTCCTGTCCTCATAAACCTCGCGCGCCGCGCTGCTGGAAAAAATGGCGCAATGGCAGGAGAAACTGCGATGGGCATAGTGGTGCTATGGACAAGCGTTTCGACGCCCCAGTGCGTCGTTTTTTCCGCAGCCCGAAGGGACGCGGGCCTTTTGGTGACCGGGTTCGTTGCTTGCCCCTTGTGGACGACGGGTCCACGGCGGGTCAATCGCCTGCCCGGCCGCCAAAATTCCTCGCGTCGCGACCGTGACGTTTAT
>NZ_AQPH01000091.1 GCF_000442515.1 Magnetospirillum fulvum MGU-K5
GCCCCGGCTCCGGCCGCGATCACAACCCTGGCGGCCAGTCTGGGCCGTTTCGACGGGGCGTATCGTATCGATCCCGACGGGCGGGTTCATCTGCCGCAGGTGGTCCGGCTGCCTGCGCCGGGAACGCCCCTGTCGGTTCCGGATGGTTGCGTGGTTGTGACCGGCGGACTGGGCGGCATGGGGATGACATTGGCGGAGCAATTTGCCGCCGCAGGGGTACGGGTGGTTCTGTTGCATCGCCGCAGCACGGTGCCGCCGGACCTTGCGTTCGCCGCGTATCGCTGCGACGTGACCGATGCGGATCAAGTCGCAGCGGTGTTCGCGACAATCCGGGCCGAGGTCGGGGCCATCCGGGGCGTGATCCACGCCGCCGGGATTGCGGGCGATGGCTATCTGCTCTCCCGCTCGCGCGAGGATTACGAGGCGGTGCTGGCCCCCAAGGTAACCGGAACCTGGAATATCCACCGGGCGACCCTCGGCGACGACCTTGCCTTCTTTGTCCTGGCCTCGTCGCGCACCGCGCTGACCGGCGCTCCCGGACAAAGCGATTACACGGCGGCGAATGCCTTCCTCAACGCGTTTGCCCGCTACCGCAGACGGCTCGGTCTGCCAGCCCTGGCGCTGTGCTGGAACACGTGGTCTGGCGTGGGCATGGCCGCCCGGCTGGCGGGCAAAACGATCTCCGCCCAATCGGTGCTGGCACCGGATCAGGCATATGGGGTTCTGGCCGCGGCGTTGGCCTCGGGCGCTGAACAGGTCGTGGTCGCGATGACGGACGAGGCGTCCGCCTCGTTTCGGATCACGGAACCAAGAATGCCCGAGGCGGTCTCGGTCTCGGTTCCCGCCGGGGAAGCGGAGGTGCTTGACATCTTCCGGGAGGAGCTCGGCTACGACCACCCCCTCACTCGCGAGGATGATTTTTTCGATCTCGGCGGGGATTCCATTGCCGGAACCCAGATTGTCGCCCGCATCGAGCGGAGCCTGGGGATCAAGCTTGCCATCGCCGATCTGCTCGACAGCGGTACGCTGGGGGCGATCCTTGATCGCGTGTTCGCGGTGCGGGGAGATTGCGCGCGCGCGGTGGAGACGGATCTGCTCGACATCTTCCGGGAGGAACTTGGCTACGACCGTCCCCTCACTCGCGAGGACGATTTTTTCGATCTCGGCGGGGATTCCATTGCCGGAACCCAGATCGTCGCCCGCATCGAGCGGAGCCTGGGGATCAAGCTCGCCATCGCCGATCTGCTCGATGGCGGTACGCTGGGGGCAATTGTCGACCGCGCCCTTGCGTCACGCGAGACGGTGGCCGTGCCGGGTCTTAAGTCCGCTCCCGAGCGGGATAGATATCCGGTCGGGCGGGAGCAATTGGCGATTCTCTATGCGGACATGGCCAGCGAGACGCATCTGGGCTTCAACCTTCCGGCGTTCCTGATCCTTCCTTGCGATCTCGACAAACCCCGCCTTGAAGCGGCGCTTGCCACCCTGATCCGTCGTCACGAGGTGTTACGGACGTCGTTCTGCGATTTCGATTCCGAACATCCCAACATGATTGTGCATCCCTTCGAGGGATTTGTGCTGGAAGAGGCGCATATCCCCGATCTCTCCCACAAGGACGACTTCATTCGTCCCTTCGACCTGCGCCGAGAGGCGGCGTTCCGGGTCAAGCTGCTGGTGGTGGCCGAGCGGGATTACGTGTTGTTTTTCGACATTCATCACGCGCTGGCGGATGGACGGACGATCTCTTTGCTGAATGCCGAACTCTATCGGCTCTATCACGGAGAGCCGCTCGCGCCGGTTACGGCACAGCAGAAGGATTTTGCCTGGGCCCAGCTTTCATCCCCCGATCGGGCCGCACGGGATTATTGGCACAATATCTATCCGGACGAGTTGCCGAGGCTCGATCTTCCCGCCGATTTTCCACGGCCTCCGATCCACACCGGGCGGGGCGGGATGTACGAATTCGCCTTGGCGGACGATCTCGTCGCCGGAATCAAGGCGGTGGCCCGCCGCGAAGGGGTGACGAACTATCATGTCGTCCTGTGCGCCTGGAGCCTGCTGGCGGCAGCCTATGCGGACCGGCGCGAGGTCGTCATTGCCGTTTCGATGGATCGCCGCGAGGAGCATCTCAACACTGCGGGGATGTTGGCGTCGTTGTTGCCGTTGCGGTTCGACGTCGATTGGGACCGGCCGCTGACGGAGGTGTTGCGCGAGACCAAACGGATCAGCAACGATGCCCTGCGGCATCGCGGCTATATCCTCAACGATCTGCTGATGGATCTGAGGCCGCCGCCGCACCCGGAGCGGTCACCCTTGTCCGAGATGATCCTCTCCTACATGAATTTCGAGTTCGCCTCGGCAGGGCAGGGATTGTTCGAAACGTTGCGCTTCACCAAGAATGCCAGCAAGACCGATCTTTCCATTTTTGGCAGCGATACCGGCGACCGGATCGGATTCGCGCTTGAGTACTATGCCGATCTGTTCAGCCACGCCAACGTCGTCAAGATTGGCGAAGATTTCACTGAAATCCTGCGGCGGATCACCTCGGGTAATGCCGACGCGCCGCTGCGGTTTGTCCCGACGCGGACCGTTCCGGCCCATTTCCAATACCGGGAGATCGGTGCCGTGTTGCGCAACCGCGTTGTCGCCCTGGCGCATGACAGCGGCGTTTCCGCCGAGACCGTCGTGCTGGCCGCCTTTGTCGCGTTGCTGAGCCGGATCACCCATCGGCGCGACCTCTTGGTCGAAATTGCGCCGTCCGCGTCGGTCCCGTTCACGATCGACGACGACATGGAGTTCGACGATCTGTTGAAGCAGACCGTGACCGGGCTTGCCTTGGCGCGGACGGGGACACTCTCCTCACCATCGGGTGAGGAGGCGATGAGCTTGGGCTTCGCCTACTGCCAAGGCGGCGAAGTCGTCTCTGGTGTGCGAGGCGGGCGTTATGGCCTGTTCTGCGCGGTTCAGGATGGCGGCGACGGATTGGCGGTGCGGTTCGAACACGATCCACAAATCCTCTCCGACGAAACGGCCCGGAACTGGTTGGGGTATTTCGAACGCTTCCTCGCAGGGGTCACGGAAGGACGGGAATCATGAAGATATCGGACATCGCCTTCGACGTGCCGGAGCCGTCGCCAAGCGAAAGCCCTGCCCCCCAAGCCTCCTCGCTGGAAGAGTTGTTCCGCGCCGTCGTCGCCGCTCGTCCCGAAGGGGAGGCCATCAGCGGTGGTGGCCGCTCGATCAGCTTTGCCGATCTTGACGATTTGTCTGCTCGTATCGCCCGCTTTATCCGTTCGCGTCACTACGGCGACGAGGCTGCGGTCGGGGTTCTGTGCCGCCGGGGCGCGCTCTATCTTGCCGCCGCGTTCGGTGCGATGCGGGCCGGAGCCGTCTATCTGCCGATGGAAAGCGAATTGCCGACGGCGCGCCAGGAACTCATGCTAAAGCCGGTCCGGCTGCTGATTGTGGACACCGCCTCTCGACGCGCCGCCGAGTTCTTCCAGTACCGCCTCCCCGGATTGGAAGACGTGCTGTGCATTGATGCGCCCGATTGGGACGGGGGCGCGGAAAGGGGGGGCGATCTCGCCAGCACCGCGTATTGGGAAAGCAGCGCCGAATCGGGCAGCGATCGGGGGTGGTTCAGCGATTTCGACCTGAGCCCGTATCCGCCCGAGGCTCTGTCCGACGTGGCGTCCGGGCTGCTCGAAAAAAGCGGTCTGGGTCATGGGCGTCGCCACCGGGTGCTCGATGTCGGCAGTGGTTCCGGGGTCGTCGCCCGTGCCCTTGCGTCGGCCGCCAGCCGCTACACCGCCGTCGAGTTGGCCCGCAACGAACTCGACCGTGTCGCCCGTCTGTCTACCGACGCCACGGTTTCAGTGCACCAGATGGACGCGCTCGATATTGGCCTTTTCGACGACGAGACTTTTGATCTCATCGTTCTAAACGGCGTGGTGGAGAATTTCCCGGGATACGTTTCCCTGCGCAAAGTGCTCAACACCGCGCTCCGGCAGTTGTCTGACGATGGGGCGATCGTGGTCGGCGCGGTGCGGGACCTCGACCGGATGGACGCCTTGCGGGCCGCGCTGCACGCTTATGCGGAGACATCGGGAGACGGTTCAGGCTTGCTGCGCTTCGAGTCCTCGACGGAACTGTTTGTGCCGCAACGATTTTTTACAGCCTGGGCGGCGGAAAGCGCGGTCCCGGTGCGGGTGACCTTTTCGCCCACCGGCGGGGGAACACTCGGGCAGGATCGCTTCGATGTGGTGATCGAAAAAGCGCCGGATCGTAACGTTTCGCTGCCGTTCCGTCGTTTCGGCACGCGGCAGCTTCCGCCTTCATCCGCCGAGGCGCTGCCCGCCAGCGCGCCGGAGCAGGCGGCCTATATCGTCTACACCAGCGGCTCGTCCGGGAACCCCAAGGGGGTGGTGGTGGAACACCGGCATCTCCTCCACATCATCCGGGCGCTGAAGAGCTTTTCGGACGGGTGCGAGCGGGTGGCTCTGGTCGCGCCCCTGTCGTTCGATGCATCGATCCAGCAAATTGCGGTGTCCCTGTTCTGCGGCAAACCCCTTCACGTCCTGTCCGATACGGAACGCAAGCAACCGTCTCTGTTCTGCGAAAGCATCCGCCGGAACCGGATCGATCTGTGCGATATGACTCCGGCCTTCTTCAACGTGCTGGTCGAGTACCTCGCCGAACACCGCCAGCCATTGCCGGTCAAGCGCCTGCTGCTGGCCGGGGAGGTGCTGCGTCCCGATATCATTCGGACGTTCTACGCCATTCCCGGAAACCAGGGCGTGGTGCTGTTCAACGTCTATGGTCCGACCGAATGCACGGTGGATAGCAGTGCGTTCCGCATTGATTACGCCAACCACGCCTCATACCCATCTTATCCGATCGGCAAGCCGTTGGACGGCGTGGTGATCTCCATCCGCGATCCGGACGGTCGATCCGTGCCGGAGAGCGTGACCGGAGAGATCTGGATTTCAGGCGCGGGGGTGTCTCGCGGGTATCTCGACGGGGAAAATCCGGACTCCTTCCTGACGACGCCAGAGGGGCGCTTTTACCGAACCGGGGACTTTGGATTCATCCAGAACGGCCTTGCGTATTATCGCGGGCGCGAAGACCAGCAGGTTAAGATTCGGGGCAACCGCGTCGAGATTGGCGAGGTGGAAAAAGCGCTGACGGCCTGCCCCGGGGTCCGGCAAGCGGTGGTCGTCGCAAACGCCTACCGGACCGGAGAGGGGAAAAGTCTGGCCGCCTACGTCGTCGGGGAGGTCGATATCGCCGCCCTGCGCCGCCATCTCGAACGCACTCTGCCGTCCTATTGCGTCCCCGATTATTTCGTTCCGATGGTCGAACTGCCGCTGTCGGTCAACCGCAAGGTCGATAAGAAGTCGTTGCCGTCTCCGCTCGGCCGGGTGGAGCCTGCTCAGGGACGCAAGCCCACCGGAGCGGTCGAGGGCAAACTCGCCGAATTGTGGAAGCGTTTGCTGGGAAGCGATGTCACCGATGCCGAGGCGAGCTTCTTCACCCTTGGCGGCCACAGCATCATGGCGGTCCGCCTGATCGCGATGATCGAGACGGAGATGAATGTCCACGTTTCCGTCAATGAACTGTTCTCGCACCCGAGCATCGCCGCTCTGGCCGCGCTCCTCGCGGGCAAACGCGCGGCTCAGGAGGGGCCGGTGATCCGGCTTTGCCAGTGTGACGGCGGCAAGACTTTGTTTCTGTTCCATCCGGTTGGGGGAAGCGTGTTCTGCTACAGCGATCTGGCCAATCTGCTGAAGCATCGCTACACCGTTTATGCGGTTGAGGCGGCTGGGTTCCGCGAAGAAAAAAACGTCCTGAACACTGAACTCCACACCGTGGAGAGTCTGGCCGAATATTATCTGGATGAAATTCTCAAGGTCGAGAGCGGTGAGATCGTCTTTGGCGGTTGGAGTTTCGGCGGGCTGCTGGCTTATGAAGTCGCCTGCCGTCTCAAGGCGATGGGGGGCTCGCCGGGGCCGGTCCTGATTCTCGATTCGGTCGCCGACAACAGTCGGGCCAGGAAGATCGCCGCTCAAGACGATATCTCGATGTTAAAGACGTTGTTGCACGATACGCTCGCCTTCGACGAGGAGGTCTTGCGGGCGCTGCCGCGCGAGGAAAAGCTCGCCTATTTGGTGCAGTGTGGGGAGAGCAGTGGAGTGCTTCCCGCCGGATTCAGCGCGGTGCAGATGGACAATCTGCTGCAAACCTACCGTGGCAACGCCATTGCCGCCGCTCGTTACGACAATCCAACGCCGTCTGATTTACCTATCTTGCTGGTGCGGGCGCTGGATTTCGCCAGCAATCCTCAGATCGTCATCGACGATCAGTATCAAGGCTGGAGCCGCTTTCTGAAGGAAGATCAGATTACCCTCAAATGGGTCGAGGGAACCCACGAAACCATGCTGTCTTCCGGGCTGGTTGGGCCCGTGGCTACGCATATTCTGGATTATGTCCGATAGGTGACGATCTGACGAGGGAGCGTCCCGCGCCACGGTTCGGGGTGGTTCGAATCTCCCGCCATCGGTCTGGATGCTTCCCGCTGGACCGGCGGGATCAGGCTGCGTCAGATGACCGCTTGCGATAGCCCAGTGCGCCCAGGCCAAGGATGGCCGCGCCGAACAGGGGAAGAGCGGCAGGTAAAGGAACGGCCGAAACCATATTGGTGTTCTGACCGTTATAATGAATTTCTCCGTTCTGGTTCAGATTGTTGGCGATGACCGTTCCTTCGATGTTCTGAGAGGTGGAGATATTGGCAAGGACAGCGAGAATGGTTCCGCCAAACTGATTTTTAATGTTGATGTTCTGCGCGTCTGTGAAGTTCCAAACGGTGTTGGTTCCCAGTTTTTGCGCCGACCCGCCAATAAAATTGGCACCCAGTGTCAGTGAATTTGCCCCGATCCCGCTGACATTGATGACGGCCTCTTTCGCGCCATTGAGCGAGAAGTCGATTTGTTTCGAATTGTTCAGCAGGTCGGCGCCGTTGATCGAAAACACAGCGACCCCATCCGCGCCGGGGGTGGCGGTAAAGGTTAGGGTGCCGTTTTTATTGCTGATGGTGCTATCGGTCGCCAGTTTGGAGAGCTGCCCGGAATAGGCGGTCAACGCCGCCCGTGCCGCGCTGATCTCGGCTGCAACATTGGGTATCTGCGCGGACGGAAGCGATGACCCGACCAACAGGCTGCCGCCGCCGTTGGTTCTGACCCCGGCACCGGAGTAAATCGTCCCGCCAATATAAGCGCTTCCCCCATTGGCGTTGACCGTGCCGTTGGTCACGGAGCCAACGACATAGAGGCTGCCGAAGCCGTTGAAATTGGCATTGAAGCCCGAGGTGATGTTGCCTCCGACATAAATGTTACCGCCACGATTGGCGTTCAGGCCGCTGGTGGCGATGTTGCCACCAACAATAAGCCCGGCAGCGTTCAGGTCGACGGAGCCGCTCAACGACTTGCCGACGGTCAGGGCCGTGTTGGCGAGGTTGACGTTCTGCCCGTATGTGCCACCTTTGACCTCGCCCCCGACCAGCGTGCTGCCGTCGACGTGCGATGTGCTGGTGACATTGTTGAAGACGATGGCGTTGTAGGTGTTGATCAGACCCGTTGCGTCGAGGGCGGTTGCCGAGGCATCAGGGGCCATCCCCAGTCCCCCAGCCAACAAGCTCATCACCATGCTAACGTTTCTGATCGTAATCATCTGGCCTGTCCCCGAATCGTGTCCTGGTACTCTTTTGGGGTAAAAGCAATATTCGGGCCACGCTGCGAATGATTGATATTTCAGTTGATTGGCTTTGGGTCGCACACTGAGTGAGTAAAGAATCCTGACAGATTTCCGGTTCCAGGGTCTGCTGTCGGGTGTCGCGGCTGTCCCTGCAAACGGCTTCACTCGGGGCTGGTCTGTATCCGTCTGGTAAAAAGAACGCCGTATCTTTATTGTAGGTCGGGCCTCGCTTCAGCGACCCCCAAAAGGGCAGACCTCCCGGTTTTTGATCGACCGAGCGCATTCAGAATAAAAATCGAAACCGTGCCTTTTGCTCATCGCCCTGGGTTCGTTGCTTCAAACTGGAGATCACGCGCGGGGAGAGTCTGAGATGCCAACAGATGCGACGAGCCTGCGGTGGAAGCCGGGCATCTTGTTTTTCCGCCGCATTC
The DNA here is from genome assembly GCF_000442515.1 of Magnetospirillum fulvum MGU-K5. Classification (GTDB taxonomy): domain Bacteria; phylum Pseudomonadota; class Alphaproteobacteria; order Rhodospirillales; family Magnetospirillaceae; genus Phaeospirillum; species Phaeospirillum fulvum_B. The sequence goes on from NZ_AQPH01000091.1 coordinate 8,178, forward strand.
AGCAGTTGCCCGGCTTGGTCCGTCTCGTCGCGGCGGTCGTGTTCCTGCACCTGATCCCAGCGACGGGTTACGCCACCCCGCCGGAGCGGATGGACGGAAAAGCCGTGCTTATCCTGGTGGGCGGGCAATACGGCCTGCCGGTGGGAGATACCCTGACGGCCAGTCTGGTCTCCACCCTCAAGGAAAGTGGGATTTCCACCAGCGACATTTATGTCGAATACCTGGACCTGATCCGTTTCGACAATCCGCAGCGACGGGCCGACTTAGCAAGGCTTTTGTACGAAAAGCTGGACGGCAAGACGATCGGCTTGGTGATCACGGAAAATCAGTCGGCGCTCGAGTTCCTGGCCCAGGATGGCTACGACCTCCTGCCCTCCGGCTTACCTGTGCTGTCCACCCTGATCACCACTCCTTCGGTCGTTTGGCGCGGTACGCCCCATCGTGTCCTGAACGTGATCAACCGCTACGACATCACCGCCACGCTCCGCTATGGTTTCCAGCTTTTTCCCCGGACGCGGCGACTGATCCTGGTGGTGGGAACCCAGGCCCAGAACACGACCTTCCGCGCATCGGTTGCCGCTGCTCTCCCCGCCGCGCGCGAGCCGGTGGAGGTTGAAGACACCGCAGCGCTGTCCTATGAGGACATGTTGCAGCGAATTTCGGCGGCTCCATCAGACAGTCTCGTCCTGCTTGGGGACTATTTCAAAGACCGTACCGAGCGCCGCTTCATTCCGGCAGATGTCGCCACCGAGGTCGCCAAACGGGCCAGTGTGCCCGTGCTGGGGCTGTACGACGCCCACGTTCGTCATGGGCTGATTGGCGGGTCGGTGGTGATGCCGACTTTGGTGGGGCGACGCGCCGGCGAGATCGGCATTGCCTTGCTGGCGGGGGAGCGCTGGCCCGAGGCCAATGGCGATGGCGTTTCCCTGCCGTCCCAGTTGCTGTTCGACTGGCAGCAAGTACGGCGGTGGGGTGCCGACCCGGCTCAACTCCCCGAAGGCACCCTGTTCCTCAATCGCCCGCGCTCGATCTGGGCCGATTATCGTGAGCAGGTCATCGCCGCATTCGCTGTCCTTGTGGTGTTGTTTGGTCTGATCAGCGCGTTGGTGGTTCAGAACCGTCGTCGCAAGCGGGCCGAGCAGAACCTGATCGAATACCAGCAACAGCTTGAGGCCAGGATTGAGGAAAGAACGCAAGCCCTGACCGAGACCCTGGCCCAGCAGGCGTTCGACCGCGAGCGTTTCGAATACGCCCTGGACGCGACCAATGATGGACTGTGGGACTGGAACATCCAGACCAACGAGTGTTATTTCAATCGCGCCTACAAGCGGATGCTGGGCTATGAGATGGATGAGTTGGTGGAAAACGCCAACGACACCTGGGTCGCCCTGTTGCATCCGGAAGACCGGGAGTTAACGGTTACCCAGGCTGCATATTTGCTCGAGACAGCGGGGGGATACGAACTCGAATTCAGAATGTGCTGTAAGAATGGCAGCTACAAATGGATCCTCAGCCGGGGCAAAGTTGTGGTGCGCGACCCGGACGGCAAGCCGTTGCGAGCGGTCGGAACCCACATTGATCTGTCGGCGCGCAAAGAACTGGAATTGCAGATGCGCCGGGCCAAGGAGGCTGCGGAAGCCGCCAGCCTGTCCAAGAGTGCTTTCCTGGCCAACATGAGCCATGAAATCCGCACCCCGATGAACACGATCACGGCGCTGGTCCATCTGCTCCGCAAGGATCAGGTGACGCCCCAACAGGAGGAGCGGCTGGCCCGGATCGAGGCATCAGGCAAGCATCTGTTGTCGATCATTAATGACATCCTTGACCTGTCCAAGATCGAGGCAGGGAAATTGTCTTTGGAAACAAACGATTTCGCCCTGGGACAGGTGCTCGACCATACGGCCTCGATCATCGGAGAATCGGCCCGCGCCAAGGGACTCGAGATTCGGGTGGAGCCCGACAGTGTTCCCCTGTGGCTGCGAGGCGACGCTTTGCGGGTCCGCCAGGCGATGCTCAATTTCGCCAGCAATGCCGTCAAGTTTACCGAACGGGGGAGCATCACCCTCAAGGCCGAGCTGCTTGAACAGGAGGAAGACCGGCTGAAGGTGAGGTTTTCGGTCGAAGACAGCGGGATCGGCATCGCCCCCAAGGCGGTCGGCCGATTGTTCCACGAGTTCGAGCAGGCCGACAACAGCACCACCCGCAAGTTCGGCGGCAGCGGCCTTGGCCTCGCCATCAGTAAACATCTGGCGGAAATGATGGGAGGAGAGGCCGGGTGCACCAGCATTTTGGGCCAGGGCAGCACCTTCTGGTTTACGGTTTGGTTGCAACGCGGTCATGGCGTGATGCCGACGAACGAAAGGGTGCCGTCTTCCGCCGAGCAGGATCTACGCCTTCGCCATCACAGCGTGCCCATTCTGCTGGCGGAGGATAACCCCCTCAATGTTGAGGTTGCCCAGGAGCTGCTGCATGCCGTGGGGTTGTCGGTCGATGTCGCCGAAAACGGTCGCATCGCGGTCGAGAAGGTTATGACGGGCAGCTATGCGATCATCCTGATGGACATGCAGATGCCAGAGATGGATGGCCTCCAGGCCAGCCGGACCATCCGAGACGTGCCAGCCTATCGGGATATCCCCATTCTGGCGATGACAGCCAACGCTTTCACCGAAGACCGCGCGGCCTGCCTGGAGGCCGGGATGAACGATTTCATTGCCAAGCCGGTGGACCCGAACGCACTCTACGCGACGTTGCTCCGCTGGCTACCCGAAGAGTCCCCGGCGATAAAAACGGACCCCAACTCCAGCCCTTGCCCCGCCCCGGCTGCTTCGGCCGATAGGATACTGACCCGCCTCGCGGAGACCGCCGGGATCGATTTGCCGAGGGGGCTGGGGGTGCTGCGCAACAACAAGGGCAAATATCTCGACCTGATGTGTCTGCTGCGGGGGAGCAACGCGGAAAATATCGCCGCGATCAAAAGCGCCCTGGCGGCGAGCGATCGTTTTTTGGCCGAACACGCCGTACATTCGCTGAAGGGCGCCAGTGGGAATCTCGGCCTCACTGCCTTGTTCGAGGCGGCGAAGAGCTTGGAGGATGTTCTCCGGCAGCCGGAAGGCGACCAACAGATCATCGCGGCCCGGCTGGCCGATCTCGAAGCCGCCCAGCGCGCGCTGGCTCAGGCTCTCGATGGTGGTGAGGATGGGCCGGAGGCGGACTGAAAATTCCCCATCATCCTCAGAAAAAGCAGAGGTAACCTCTCTTCGTCCGTGCCGCCAAATATACGGCACGGACGCGTTGAGGCCGGTCGTCTTTACGCCTTGCCGTCCCGCAGGTCGTGACTCTGCGTCCATCCCGCGATCAGTGCGCGAGAAAACAGCGGGTAGGCCGCTGGGATCACCACCAGGGTCAGCAGGGTCGCCGAGACCAGACCGCCCACGACCACGGTGGCCAGGGGCCGTTGCACTTCAGAGCCGATTCCCGATGACAGCAGGAGGGGAATCAGTCCCAGCGCGGCGATTGAGGCGGTCATCAACACCGGCCGCAGCCGTGACAACGCCCCCCTGATAATCGCCGCGTCGAGGGGGAGGCCACCCAGCAGATTCTGGTTGATGGCGTTGACCATCACCACCCCGTTCAGCACAGCG
>NZ_AQPH01000092.1 GCF_000442515.1 Magnetospirillum fulvum MGU-K5
GGATACCGATCTGGCACGATTCATCAGCCGCATCCGCCGCGCAGCCAACGCGCGATTCATCCTTACCACCCGTGCTTATATTTACGAAGAAGCGCGCCTTCAGTCCGAGGCCCTTTCTTCGCCTAAGCTTGATGTTTCTAACTACGTGCTCGACGTTGGCATATACACCCGGAGAATTCGCGCGCGAATACTGTACAATCACTTGATAGTCGCCAAGGTGCCCGATGCGCATATCTACGCGCTTTTCGAAACGGGCACGATTAAGAAGATCGTCGATCACGAACACTACAATCCGCGTATCGTGCAAGCGCTCACCGATGTCGAACGCCTCGACGAAATCACGCCAGGAGATTATCCAGGAGAATTTATTCGCGCACTGGATAATCCGCTGGTTATCTGGGACAATGCTTTCAGGACGCACATTGCCCCCCGATGCCGCCACCTCCTGCTATCCATGTTCGTTAGTTCAGAACATGGCGCAGAAATTGATGATGTCCATGAAGTTTTTACGTCACTACACCGGGTATTGTGCGGCGCATTCTCGCTGCCCTTCGGCCCGAAGGATTTCGAGGAGGCGCTACGTACCCTCGAAGGAAGTTTTGTAACGATCAGAAGCGGGGGCGTCTCTTTCATAAACCCTTCGGTCCGCGACTATCTTGCCCGGTATCTCAGCGACAAGGCGCTGATCGAAACAATGGCACCGGGCATGCCCACTCTCCGCGCCGCAAGGGCACTCTATGAGCACTTCAAACGTATCAACGGGATAAATAACCAGGACAAGAAGCGCTTCCTCGTGGCCTGCATCCCTCTTGCTGCGCGAGCAAAGGACGAAGACTTCTGGAAACCAATCCCGTCCCAGCCGAAAACCTGGAGATTGTACGGCTTATCCTATACCGATCGGATATATTTGCTTCGATCCTGGTGGAAAACAAGCGGGTGCAACGAATTCCTCGCGTCTGCTGAACAGATTGCGTCCAGTAGTTCCCTCTGGTTCGGGCCATGGGCGGATGGGCGTGCGCTGCCTAAACTCATAGCCAGCCTGCGCGCGGCGCCGAAGGGCGAGCGGGAAAAAACGACGATTCTGGCGCAGGCGCTTGAGGAGCGACTGACTACAATGCTTTACTCTGATCTGGAATTGGACGATGTCCAACGCCTTCGCGAGAGCGTCGAGCCGCGGAAAGGTCATTTGCCCGAGAACACCGACTATCAGGTTGCCAGCGCCGCCCACAGGGCGATCGTCGAACTTCCAGGCAAACTCGATCACATCGATTCGGAATCCCAACTCGACGACTTTGCGAAGCTAGTCGATGAACTAGGCCCAATTGCCGGCGCCACCTCCACCGAGATTCAGCGCGCGAAGGCGGCCATCAACGCACGCACTGATCGAATACGCGAGGAAACGCCTAACGATAATGATCCAACAGATTTTGAGACCGTTCTCTACGACCGCGATCGCTTTGACGACCAAGATCTTCGCAACCTGTTCGCCTCGTTACTTGTGATTGCGGACTAGAACACGCCAATGAGCGACACAAATTAATTTGTCGACATGGTATTGATTCGCCTAAACTATTTTCTCGTATGATTACCACACGGCCACTGAAATGAGTTTAGCGACGGAATCGTCAGGTTTTCTTCGGTCTACTCCGGCCATTCCGCAATCGGCCCGTTCCGCTCATTCCGTTTCGCGCCTCATCTTCGCTGTTCCGTGGGGCTGCGCCGACTCACGAAAGCAGACGTTAGGCTGAAAAAATTATAGGAAGGAAAATTACTTCTAGAAGAGTCCGTATTTTTCAATCTGAAACTCAACGAAACAATCAATCTCAATGTTCATATTAATTGCGCTGAATGTCGGCTGAGATGGAAATCTTGTTGGAAACAGGGGTGTATATGTCCACCTCGGAACCAGCGGCCCGGATGCTGACGATCAGGGAATAGCGGACAGGGTTGTCATGGCGTCCCAGGAACCCTTTTTCTTTCCACCAGCCGCCGACCGGGAAGACGCCGATGGCATCGCGACTGGCGAGATCGACAGCGGTTCCGGTCCACCAGTCGGAATGGATCGAGCCATGTTCACGGATGGTAGCGCCAAGGAACCAGTTGTCGCCCACGGCGGCACCGCCGCCTACCGCAAGGCCTTCCTCTTCGTCGCGAGCTACCTTGTTGATGCGGCTGCGGAACGCGGGCAGCGTTTCTGTGGCATGCTTCACGGCGAAGCGAAGGCTATGCGAGGCGTAACGATGCCGCCGCGTCCAGCCCCGTTCCCCCGGATTAGGCTCGATAAAGTACGACAGGGTGACCCGGAAACTGACCTGGGCATCGCCAAGCGTGGACAGTTCCTCACGAGGCCAGGGCAGGCGATGCACCTTCATGTCGCGGGTCTTGATGGTGCCGCCATCCTTTTCAAACGGGGTCAACTGATCCTCGACCATCAGGGTCAAATCATTCGCCGCGCTCAACAACGCCCGGTCGAGGTCCGGAACGCCATATCCGTACCGGCGCAACAGGGCCTGCTTTTTGCTCTTCGATTGCCCATCAAGCCGTGCGAACATTGCCGGAGTCCACTCCGCCGAATGAACTATCAGCCCCCGAACCGTTTCCGGCCATAAACCCGGTCGCATAGTCATGATCCGGGCTGCCATGTTGGCGGCAAGAGCCGTCGCGGCGCTGGTGTCACCGATATTGGTCAACATTCGAACACGTGGCTTTGAACTGGTGGTCAAGAGTTGCAGATCATCGATGGGCCGGGCTTCACCATTTCCATCCGATGCCAAGTTTCCGCCCTCAAACACCACGTCGGGCTTGATCGGCCACTGCCTCGGCCAGGAAACCGAGGTGCGGGAAGTGGGCGAAAGATCGCCCGCCTGCCCAACCGGCTGCCAACCCGCGAAAGCAGGGTCAGTGATGTTGACGCGATCCGTGTAGGCCCCGACCGTGAGGGCGTTCCATGCCTGGGCGGGGTCTTCGACCGGTTCCACATCGTTGCGGTCGATGTACTGGGCAGGTTCGATGTCGCCACGGAGGTTCCCCGCCGACAACACGACCAGCCTTCGGCTTTCCTCGTCAAAGCAAAGCTGGTCCACTGCCGCCGACCAGGACGATGGGCGTCCAGGTTCCAGATGGGTGCTGGTTACCGCCATGCAAACGACACGGTTGCGATGAGGCGCCTGAACCTCTGCCCGATAGACAGCCTGTTGGGTGATGCCGCCATATAGGTCTGGCTCGTTTTGGTTTTCGGGAGGCAGGATTTTCACGCTCTCCAAACGGTGAGACAGGTCAACTTGCGCCGTTCCCTCGAAATGGGTGTGGAGATCACCGTAGAGGGCAATACCGGACATCCGGGTCCCGTGCCCGTCCCACTGCTCCGCGGTGTCAGCTACTCCCCAATCGGGATTGACCGTGTGCATGTCGTCGGTGTGCAGCGCAGGGCTGATCAGCGGGTGCCCCTGGGTAACACCGCTGTCGAGCAGGCAGACCGCTGTCAATGCCCCGTCCGGTGGCACCAGCCGGGCGAGGACATCGTCTGTCCATTCCTTGGCTTCCGCGCTGCCCATGTTCAAGAACAGGGCTGGCGTGTCCTTGGCGATCCTGAATTCAGCCACAGAATCGCAGTTGCGGATGATCCTCGTCATGGCGGCTTCGTTCGCCAGAACCAGCACCACATCCCGCTCGGGGAAGGATACCGTGTGATCCTTGCGAGGCAGGTTCAGCCGATCAGCGACGAAGTTGAAATGGTCCCGGCGGCCGTGACGAAGCCAGACCTCCCACCAGACCGTTTGGCCGTTCACAGGATAGAGCGCAGGTGAATCGGTGAACAACGACTGGACGGTGGCGATACGAACCGTATCCATGCGCGCCACCAAGGGTTCGTTCTGGGGGCGTCCCGTCTTCGTTTCCGGCGCGTTGCGGTACGCCGCCACCTTGTCCTGATAGTAGGTTTCCGCCGCCGTCGGGACGAACACTGTTGCCTCAATCGGCGCGTTATCCCCACCGGCTCGGACATTCACGACCTCGATATGCTTGGTCCGGTTTCCCAGCGTCTCGATGGCCGACATCTGCCCCGGCGGCACTTCGACCTCAAGATAAAAACCTGGGGTACCTAAGGCGACCCCTGCTTCGCGGGCAGCAACCTCACGGCGACCGGCTGCAATCGCTTCACCGATGGCGGCGGCGAGGGCATCGGCATGCTGGTAACGATCACGATCAGGGAGTGCCGTTGGATCAATTTTTTGAGGTGGCCGTGTGTACCGTTCCGTTTCACCGCCCCCCTCGATCCGGAGGTGTGGCAGGTTGCGAGGCGATCGTGCCATGGACGGTTAGCCTTGCTTCTGCGCCTTTTGGCGCTCTTCGATGGCGGCGATAAGCGCCTGGGTGGTGATCTTGGTGCTGCCGCCAAGGATGGCGGACTTCGCAGCCTCGTCGGCGGCACGCCCGACCTCGGCATGGCTGAGGCCGCAGGCCACTTCGGCAGCCTTTCGCCACGTCAGGCGAGGCGTCTCGAAAGGTGCGAGACGTGCTTTGAGGAGTCGTTCCAACAATGCCGTATCGGGCAGGCTGTACTCGATTACATCGTCGAACCGGCGGAACAACGCCCGGTCAAGCAAATCGGGATAGTTGGTGGCGGCGATGACGAGGCTGTCACTGTCGTCCTGCTCCAGAAACTGGAGGAAGGAGTTGAGGACGCGACGGATTTCTCCGACATCGTTCTCGCTGGAACGGCGCGCGCCGATGGCGTCGAACTCATCGAACAGGTAGACGCCACGGGTCGCGCGCATGGCATCGAACACCTGCCGCAACTTCCCTGCCGTGTCGCCCATGAACTTGGAAATCAGCCCATCCAGAACCACGGTGAACAGGGGCAGGTGAAGCTCGCCCGCCAGCGCCGCCGCCGTCATGGTCTTGCCCGCGCCTGGAGGGCCGACCAGCAGCAGCTTGCGCCGGGGAACAAGGCCATGGGCGCGTAGGCTGCTCTGCTGGGCTTGCTCCAGCAAGGTGCGTCGCAACCTCGCTTCCGTTTCCTCGGGCAGGACCATGCTCGCCAGCCGCACATCCGAATAGCGGACGGTCAGTAGATTGGCGAGCTCGCCCTTCGGCTGGACCAACGGAACCGGCCCGGATCGCTTGGGGATGATGGAAGATTTCAACCCCTTCGCGTGGTCAACTAGCTCTCGAAGCTCCTGAGCCAGCTTGCCATGTCCCTGACGCGCTTCGTGGGCCGCCAACTGCATCGCTACGGTGAGGAAGTGATCCTCATCACCGGCGATGTGGCTCTTGAGCAGAGCGACTATATGGCGAGCAGTGGTCATGATGTACTAAAATTGGGGATCGCTCCCCCTTCTCCCCCTCGACGCGGCTGCCAGAGAGCGCGCCTGCATCTTAGCAGGATACTTCTGAACGGGGAGTTACTCCAGCTATGACTCCCGCCGGTCCCATTTCCGCCTTCGGATGACCACGAACGTCAGCTTACCCATTATCTGCGCTTTGAACCGGACCAGCAGAAACCGGCCCCATGGCCCCGATCTGACCGTTCGACGCAGGTTGGATAATTGTTAGCCGGAAGGAGGGGGGGGTTCCACCTGCCATCGCAGGCCATAAGCACTTCTTCGCCGTCACCCCTCAATCTCACACCACGCATCTTTGATGAACTCAGCGGCTTTAGGCCCCTGGTAGCGGAATGAGTACTCCGCTCTGGCATAGCGATGGTTCGGGTCACGGACGGCGGACAGCCAGTTAAACGACCCCTCGACGATCCAGGAATCATCAACCGCCAGCGTCTTGTTGTGGATACGGTCGCGCTCGAGGACTTCGGCACCGGCACGGGCCAGCACTCGCATCGCTTCAGCACAGTTTGGATTAAGATAACCGTATTTCATGTTCAAATCGCGATCGAACGCGATTGTGACGCCCACCTTCCGGCTACGCGCCGCTTCGATCAATTTCTCGACACCATCCCGAGAGACCGCATCTATCGAAAGGTAGGGAGACACCACTAATATCCTGCTGGTGGCATGTTCAAAAGCCTCTCGCAAGGCCTTCCGGTGAGGTTCCAGATTTTTGAGACGATCAATCTCGGAGGTTGGTCCCTCGGCAACAAAATCCGGACGAGAGATAACGTCGGTTATTTCATATTCCGGCTGCACAAAAAGATGCTGGGCCAGAACACCGGACGGCACTGTTTTGGCAGCCCTGGAGTTGTCGAACACCCGCATATCGCCGAACACCAGGAAACTATGGCGTGCCCGCGATACCGCCACATTGACCATGTTCGTTCCGCGATCGAAAAACGGCTGCCCTCCATCTTCGGCGGTATGGACCGGTGAGAAGATCACGATCTCACGTTCGGCTCCCTGCAACGCATGCACCGTGCCTACGGTCAGCCTGTCATCGAGGCCATGGCGCTCCAGCGCCATCCGGATCTCGCCCTTCTGGGCACTGAACGGCGTGACGATGCCGACCAGTTCGTGGATCGGCTTTTTGTACTCTTTCTCGATCTCCCCACGACACCGACCCAGCCATTCGGCAATCGCCTCGGCCTCACCCGCGTTGAAGCGGCTGCCACCACGACGACCGGATGGTGAGCGGATATGGGCCCACCCCAGCGGCAAGAAGAAGCGGTTGGGGGGCTCCTCGGTGCATGGAATCAGCCGGTTCGCGTAGACCAGATCGTTGCAGATGGCAACAATCGGCGCGAGGCATCGGCGATGTTCGGTCAGAAAGATGCCGGGGTCGGTTGCTTCCATGCCAACGAAGGCGCTGGCGTTTCGAGCGACCTTCATCAAGCTACCGTTTGAGGCGCGGCTCCCGGCCTCATCCAACGTGTCGGCATGGTCCAGCAAGCCATACCGGCGGAGGTTGCCATCGTCGATGTGCGCTCCGACAGACCACACCGGCTCGATCTGGTGAATATCGCCAACCACCAGGGCTTTACGCCCCAAGGCAAGGCCGATGCCGCCGATCTCGGCGGGAACCTGGCCTGCCTCATCGACGATCAGCAGATCGACGAAATCCGTCAGGGGTGGGTTTTTGTTGTCTCCGGCGGGATCATAGAATTGCAGGTGCTTCGGCAGCATGAATAACGTCGAGACGAAGCACGGCGTCAGATATGCCATCAAACGCCAGCGCTTTTCCGTCCACCGTCGCGTTTTTTTCGATATCGCCGTGACGGGATCGCTGGCGTTTTTCATCAGCGCACGCGCCGCATGAAGCCAACGCGCTTCCCAGTAATGGGACGCGAGCAAGAAGAGATCATGTCGAAGGGTAACGTCGAGCACCCGTTCGGCACAGTCCGGGCGAGCGATCAGGTCGCTACGCGATATCTCTTTCAATGCCTCGATACCGGCCGCCGCCGAACAAAGCTCATCAGCGACGGAAGCCCATTGTTGCTCGGCGGCAAGCCATGCCTGAGCCTCGGCCTTGAGCGCGTCCATCTGTGCACGAATGGTCGAAGCGCTCCCCCCGGCCTCGCGCTCGATGTCGCCCGCACGGCGCTCTGCGGCTTCGGCTCTTTGACGCAAAGCGGCAAGGGCGTCGTCAAGGTGCTGGCGGAGCGCGTCGAGATCCGTCGGCACCTGTACGGACGCGAACGGGCCATCTTCGAATCCGGCCTCCCGAACGATGCGCCGACACCGCTCCCAGCGCCCCGCCCGAACAGACGGCAGAAATCCGAGCAGCCACCCCAGCAACACGCCCCAAACGTCTCCTGACGGGAACAACTCTTCCAGTCCCCGTCCCGCAGCGGCGTCAGTCGTCTTCCACTTTTCCCGGGCGGAATCGGCCTCGGCACGCGCCGAAGCTATCGCCTGCGCGTGAGTGGCGATGCGATCCTCGGCGGCGGCTATCTCGGCCTCAACCCAGGGGGCAAAGCTCGCCGCGTCGTGGTCCGGCCGGGCCGCACGCTGCGACACCAAGCCACCGGCCAGAGAGACGATTTCTTTGAGCCGTGCGGCATTCGCCGCCAGCCTGCGCCCCAGCTCGGCACCAGCATCGACGACGGAGCCGAACTCCCGGCCGAAAGCCGTTTCGGCCGCAGCGAGGAATGCGGCTTCGGCTTTATCGACAGCATCGCTTTGCAGCATGTCTGCGGGCATGCCGGACAGAGGCTCGCCGTAATCCGGCAGACGAGCCACTTGATACTTGTCCTCGTCGACCTCCTTTGAGGCCGCAGGCAGATAGAGCGCAAACGACGTCACCCCAGGCAGCCAGCGCCCTTCCAGCGGATCGTTCTGACGATGAGCCGGAACTTTCACCTTGGCGAAACTGTCGATGACGTTGGTGACGGCCTGATTGTTGGTAGACGTGACGACAATCACTGGGGGCTCGCCGCCTGCCAGGGCGGCATCGACGAGCATGGTGGCGATGATGCTCTGGATCAGAGTGGTTTTGCCGGTTCCTGGTGGACCGTTGACCGGCAAGACGTCCCCATTCTGGGAAAAGCAGAGATGATGAACCGCGTCACGCTGACGGTCGGCCAGCGGAAAATCGGCACCCATCTGGCCGTAATGACGGGTGGAGGCTTCCCAGCGGGCCGAACCATCAAGCTGCGGGCGCATGGGGCCGCTGCGGCATGCCGAAACAAAAGTCGGCGGAAGATTTTCTCCGTCCGCATCCAGCGCATCGGCCAGCGTGATGAGGTTCTTGGATGGAGACGACGGTGGAAATGCCGCTACAAGCATGGCCGGGCCACGGTCATAGCCGTCAATCGTCACGTCGGCCAGCGCGGATCCCGTCACGGCTTTGCACAAGGCCTCAGTGTATTCGATCAGTCTACCCCACGCGGAATCCTCTGGCCGAGGAACCGACGATCGGAAGGCGTCGAAATCGTCCAGAGACCCCAACGGCGGTTCGGTCGCAGCAGTCGGTTCAAGCGCACCGCGCCATAGCCAGGGCAGATGCTTGGCCGGATCAAAGGTCAGTCTGCCGTCAGAGGCCATCTGCGCCGGTACGATCAAAGGAGCGTAGGGCTTATCGCTCTTTCGACCGAAACTGCCGTGCTGGTGCCGGGCAATGAACACGAGTGGTGCGATCAGCACCGGCACCGACACCGGATCGCCCTTGTCTCCCGTGCGATTGCCTTTTGCGGTCGCGCTGCCCGACGCTCGCCAGTCGCCGACCAACGTCCTCGCCACCTCGGGGCTAACGCGCCCGCTACAGATCGAATTCCACTCGGCATCGCGCATCGGAACTTTGCTGGGAAGCGAGGGCAGCTGTCCATCCGCAAGACTGGCTCGCCAGTAGCGGAGAAGGTCGAGCGGGGCAATCATTGCGGCATCCGACTGAATCAAAAAAGGAGATGGAGGATAGTCAGTCTCAGCCGATAGAGCTACCGATGCGGGTGACCTGCTCGATCCCTAGATAATGGTTGCAGCGATGCAGGCAATAAGTATGCGGGGATCAGTGCCGTTCGGCTCTCGGCCCGTTCCGGTTTGCGCCTCATTTCGGTCGATCAAGCCGCCCGCCCACGACGCAGGAAGCGACCGTTGGGGTGATCGTGCAATGCAACTGGACGAACCCGCAATTAATGGTAACCTATTCCCCATTGTGGGTTTACCTCGGAAGTTTAAAATGACGCACGAACTGGCAGCCCCTGGCTTGATCTTCATTTCCCATTCCAGTGCAGATAAACCCTTCGTTGAGAGCGTAATCCGCAAAATCCCAAAATCTCACCTTTTTTATGACATTGATACAATTAATCCTGGTAGCCATACCGTTGACGCACTCGACGATGGTCTGTTTAAGTGTTCTGTGTTTGCAATGTTCGTTTCCAAGAACACAAAAGAAAGCTGCTGGGTCGATTACGAAACCGGCGTCGCAGAAGTCGAGAAGATCAAAAGGCGGCAAATTAAAATTGTCGCGATACCAATAGGTGAGGCTTCATATAAGGATGCGCCAGAGTGGATGAGAAAGTATATGGCCGTCCCCCCCGGCTATAGCGCCTCAGATATCGCGCGCTTACTCAAGTATTTGTATGAAGATGCGTTGCGCGCACAAGGCGTGCTTAATGAAAGCCCATTTATAGGACGCGAGAATCTGTGCAACAATATAATTCTTCAATCTAGAACTAAGCCAGCAGAGACAGGGATTCCACTAAACTTTGTTATTCTGGCGGGAATTCAGTCAATGGGCCGGTTTTCCGTAGCAAAAAAAGTTATTCCCAAGATTTTTCCTGGCGCAAGAAATGATTTGCCAGTTTTTGATCTGCCCCGCCATGCGGATGCCGTTGATTTATTTATTGCATTGCGCCAAGACATAACCGGGATAATGGAGCCAGCTTGGACAAAGGAGCAGATAAGTGCATTTCCCTCTGATCCTCAAGATCAGGCCACCACCATCCTAGGAAGCTTATCTCACTTCGCCAAAATCAATCAAACTGTAATTATAAAAAGCTCATTTGGTCTCAGGGACCAAAGTCGGACGCTAAAGCCATGGCTTGAGTGCTTGTTTATATTGTTAAGAAATGAAATTGATGTACGTGTAGTCTGGATATCTGAAAGACTACTTCCACCAGAATCCATCAACACCCACCACAATGTAATTCAATTTCACGTATCTGAGTTGTTGGAAGAGCAAATAGTATTCCTTTTAACTGAATTGCTAAGCGTGTCCGACTCTTCGCCGACAGCGCTTAAACGCATCGCCCCACATGTCCATGGACACCCCGGGTCCGCGCATTATGTCGCCAATTTGGTGCGATCCGCACAGCGAGGCCCTGAAAGCTTACTCGATAGGCCCGAAGCAATAAGAATGTTCCAAGAGCGTTGCGTTGAAGGCATCCTCAGTGAAGAGGTAATCGGGGCGCTTGGAAAGGAAATCGTGAGCCTTCTAAAAATAATGCAATGGGCAGACTACGAACTAATTTCAAAAGTGTTCGGCAAGAATGATTGCCGAGAAATTGCCGACGTATTGTGGTTTATGACAGATAATTGCATCATTAGCTACAACATGACAAACGGCTATAAACTTGCAGAAATTGTCCGAGGCGTTTCCAACAATTCTAACGATGAACTTTCGCCAGAAGTACTTGACGAACTCGCTAAGGTTCTATCGGAACGTCTCAACAACAAGGATACCAATATCTCTGCCCTTGAGGCCATCGTATTCGTTAAAATTCGGATGGGAGGGGTTTTGCCAGAGGAATTACGCAACATCCTCACCGCCGCGACACTTCTAGACTTGGTTGAGCAATATTACCGAGCAGGGCATCGCTTTGATGCTGAATATAAGAAAATTTTAAAACTGCTGCAGACCTATCTCTTCTTGCAGAAGATTTGCTAATTACGTCTACGGATACACTTGAAACCATTCTATTCAATGGA
>NZ_AQPH01000093.1 GCF_000442515.1 Magnetospirillum fulvum MGU-K5
CCGCCCGGCTGGGGGGCGATGTCCATCTGCTGGTCGCCGGATCGGGCGTTGGTCCGGTTGCCGCCGCCGCCGCCCAGGTCGCGGGTGTCGCCAAGGTGCTGGTGGCCGAGTCCGAGGCGTTGGCCCATCCGCTGGCCGAGCCGCTGGCGGCGCTGATCGTCGCGCTGGCCCCCGCCTACAGCCATGTGCTGGCCGCCGCCACCACCACCGGCAAGAACGTTCTGCCCCGCGTCGCCGCGTTGCTTGACGTCGCCCAGGTGTCGGAAATCGTCGCGGTGGTCGCGCCCGACACCTTCGTTCGTCCGATCTATGCCGGTAACGCGCTGGCGACGGTGCGCTCGACCGACGCGATCAAGGTCATCACCGTGCGCGCCACCGGGTTCGAACCCGCCGCCGCGACCGGCGGAGCCGCCGCGACCGAAGCGGTTGCGGTGCCCGGCCTGCCCGCGTCGTCTCGCTTCATCGATGCCCAATTGTCGAAGTCGGAGCGGCCCGAACTGACCAGCGCCCGGATCGTGATCTCGGGCGGTCGCGGTATGCAATCGGGCGACAATTTCCACCTGCTCGAAGCGATCGCCGACAAGCTGGGTGCCGCCGTCGGTGCTTCGCGCGCCGCCGTCGATGCGGGCTTTGTCCCCAACGATTTCCAGGTCGGCCAGACCGGCAAGATCGTCGCCCCCGATCTCTATATCGCCGTCGGCATTTCCGGCGCGATCCAGCATCTGGCGGGCATGAAGGATTCGAAGGTCATCGTCGCGATCAACAAGGACGAAGAGGCCCCGATCTTCCAGGTCGCCGATTACGGTCTGGTCGCCGATCTGTTCAAGGCTTTGCCGGAGCTTCGGCAGGGTCTGTCCTAGGATTCTTGCGGAGATTGGGAGATGAGCGAGCGCGAGTCGATGGCGTTTGACGTCGTGGTGGTGGGAGCCGGCCCGTCTGGCCTTGCCGCCGCGATCCGTCTCAAGCAATGCGATCCGGCCCTGTCGGTCTGTGTGATCGACAAAGGATCCGAGGTCGGGGCCCACATCCTGTCCGGGGCGGTGTTTGAGCCTCGGGCGCTCGACGAATTGCTGCCCGATTGGCGCGAGCGTGGCGCGCCGCTGACCGTTCCGGCGGGCGACGACCGCTTTTTGCTGCTGTCAGCGAAGCGGGCGCGGCGGCTGCCGACGCCGCCCTCCTTGCGCAATCACGGCAATTACATCATTTCGCTGGCGTCGCTGTGCCGCTGGCTGGCGGGGCAGGCCGAGGCGCTGGGAGTCGAAATCTATGCCGGATTCGCCGCCGCCGAATTGCTGTATGACGCGGACGGCGCGGTCAAGGGCGTTGCCACCGGCGATATGGGCGTGGGCAAAGATGGGGTGCCCGGTCCCAATTTCACCCCGGGAATCGAATTGCTGGGCCGTCAGACCATCCTGGCCGAAGGCTGTCGTGGCTCGCTGTCGAAAAGCCTGTCCGAGCGGTTTGATCTCCGGGCCGAGGCCGATCCCCAGACCTATGGCCTTGGCATCAAGGAATTGTGGGAGATCGATCCGGCTCATCACCAGACCGGCAGCATTACCCACACCATCGGCTGGCCGCTTGATGCGGGCACCTACGGCGGATCGTTCCTCTATCACCTCGATCACAATCAGGTCGCGGTCGGGTTCGTGATCGGCCTTGATTACCGCAACCCCTTCCTGTCGCCGTTCGAGGAATTTCAGCGCTTCAAATCCCATCCCGCCATCGCCTCGATCTTCGCCGGGGGGCGCCGCATTGCCTATGGTGCCCGTGCCGTGTCCGAAGGGGGCTTGCAATCCCTGCCGCGTCTGACCGTACCGGGCGCGGTGCTGGTCGGCGATGCCGCAGGCTTCCTGAATGTCGCCAAGGTCAAGGGCAGCCACGCCGCGATGAAATCGGGGATGCTCGCCGCCGAATCGATTGCGGTGTTGCTGAAAGGGGAGGGGCGCGAGGCCCTGGGCTATTCCCAGGCATTGCGGGACAGTTGGCTGTGGCAGGAACTGCACGCGGTCCGCAATGTCCGCCCCTCGTTCCATCGCGGTTTGTGGCCGGGTCTGGCCTATAGCGCGGTCGAGTTCGGCGCGTTGCATGGGAAAGTGCCGTGGACGCTCGGCAACCATGCCGACCATTCCCGCCTGAAGGAGGCCGGGGCCAGCCGCCGCATCGACTATCCTCGCCCCGATGGGGTGCTGCGTTTTGACCGGCTGTCGAGCGTGTTCGTCTCCAACACCCATCACGAGGAAAACCAGCCGCCGCACCTGCGGCTGGCCGACCCCTTGGTGCCGATCACGGTCAATCATCGCCGCTTCGACTCACCCGAGCAGCGTTATTGCCCGGCCGGGGTCTATGAAATGGTCGGTGAGGAGCCGCACATCCGCTTGCAGATCAATGCGGCCAATTGCCTGCATTGCAAGACTTGCGACATCAAAGACCCAACCCAGAACATCACCTGGACGGTGCCGGAAGGCGGCGGTGGCCCGAATTATCCCAATATGTAAGGAGGTTGGGCGCAGGCTACACCCCGACGAGGATTCCGGATCGAGCCGGAATTCCTCGTCGGCGGCGGCGACTACCGTGAGAACATCGCGTTGCTGAGTTGGATGTCGATATCCTTCTCCAGCGTCTTAACCCACATATTGTAGTGACTGCTGATTTCTCCGGTGTCGGTTTCCTTCATCCCGGACGAGGAATAGCGGGTGATGCTGTAGGACGTGTTGTCGAAGGTGATCGCCAGTTCGGCGTAGTAAGACGGACGCTCCTGACGGGCGTGCAACTCGCCAAGGCGCACTCTCTCGAACCGCCAATTGCGGGTTTTACCGGCATCGACGATCGCCGATTCGATCCGATCAAGCGGGAGCGAACGGGCCTGGGCCGGAATCGGATGGTTCCGGACGTCGTAAATCGGCTGGGTGCCAGCACAGGCCGCCAGCACCAGGGGCACCGCGATGGCCAGATATTTGAAATTCATATTTCCCCCTCTCTCCATTCCAGGACGGATGTTCCCAACTCGCGCCACCGTGATTTCGCGGGGCAGCAAGCAATCGCGATATCCTCGCTTAAAAGAGGATTATCCGAATTTGCGGTATGCGCGAAGGGGAAAAAGGGGGCGGCCGGGAGTAGGCAAAGGGAAACGTCCCGACCGACCCGGTCGCGAATGTCAGGGCGACACTTGCGACCGGATGGTAGGACGCGAACGGAGCTTAGTTGTTCCGTTCCACGAAACGTTCCAGCCAGTGGATATCGTAATCGCCATTGACGAAGTCCGAATCCTGGACCAGACGGTTGTGCAGGGGCAGGGTGGTCTTCACCCCTTCGATCACGTATTCGCCCAGCGCCCGACGCAGACGCATCAGCGCCTCGTTACGGGAATTGCCGTGGACGATCAGCTTGGCGATCATGCTGTCGTAGTGCGGCGGGATGCGATAGCCGGAATAGAGACCGGAATCGACCCGGACACCCAGACCGCCGGGGGAGTGATAGCCCTCGATCCGGCCCGGACAGGGCACGAAGCTCTGCGGGTCCTCGGCATTGATGCGGCATTCGATCGCGTGCCCGGCAAAGCGGACTTCAGACTGGGTGTAGCCCAGCGGAGCCCCGGCGGCGATGCGAATCTGTTCGCGGACCAGATCGATACCGGTGATCCCCTCGGTGATCGGGTGTTCGACCTGAAGGCGGGTGTTCATTTCGATGAAATAGAACTCGCCGTTTTCGAACAGGAACTCGATCGTGCCGGCATTACGATAGCCGAGCTTGGCAATCGCGGTGCAGGCGATCTGGCCGATCTTTTCCCGCTGGTCGGCATTCAGCGCCGGAGACGGAGCCTCCTCCAGCACCTTCTGATGCTTGCGCTGCAACGAGCAATCGCGTTCGCCCAGATGAACGACGCTGCCGTAATTGTCGGCAAGGATCTGAATCTCGATATGGCGGGGCCGCCCGAGATACTTTTCCATATAGACGTCGCCGTTGCCGAACGCGGCCTTGGCCTCATTGCGGGCCATCTTCCACGCTTCGACCATTTCTTCGGCGTTGCGGGCGACCTTCATGCCCTTGCCACCGCCACCGGCGGTCGCCTTGATCAGCACGGGATAGCCGATCGCCGCGCCATTCTCGAGCGCCTGTTCGACCGTGTCGATCGAGCCCTCGGAGCCGGGAACCACCGGCAGACCGGCGGCCTTCGCCGCCTGCTTGGCGGTGATCTTGTCGCCCATCAGTCGGATATGATCGGGCGAGGGGCCGATGAAGACCATGCCGTGCTCTTCGACCATCTGGGCGAAATCGGCATTTTCCGACAGGAAGCCATAGCCGGGGTGAATCGCGTCGGCCCCGGTGATGGTCGCGGCCGACAGGATCGCGGCCTTGTTGAGGTAGGATTCCCGCGCCTGGGGCGGACCGATACAGACCACCTCGTCGGCGAGGCGGACATGCATGGCGTCGGTGTCGGCGGTGGAATGAACGGCGACGGTACGGATGCCCATCTCGCGGCAGGCGCGATGGATGCGTAACGCGATCTCGCCCCGATTGGCGATGAGGACCTTTTCAAACATCGCGTTATTCGATGATCAGAAGAGGTTCGCCGAATTCCACCGGCTGGCCGTCGGTCACCAGGATGCGGGTGACCTTACCGGCGCGGGGAGCGCGGATCGGGTTGAAGGTCTTCATCGCCTCGATCAGCATCACGGTCTGACCTTCCGAGACGATGTCACCCGCATTGACGAACTTCGGCGCGCCGGGTTCGGGGGCCATATAGGTGACGCCGACCATCGGTGAGGTCACCGCGCCGGGATCATCGGCGTCGGAGGCCGCCGCAGCGGAAGGCTGGGCCTGGGGGAGAGCGGTATGGCTCGGGGCGGGGTGGTACGCCACCGCCTGGGCGGTTCTCGCCACCCGGATGCGGACGTCGCCGACGGCATATTCGATCTCGGTGAGGTTGGTCTCGTCGAGCAGGGCGGCGAGGGCGCGCACCGATTCGTTGTCGATGGGGGTGTTGGTGCCCATTATCTTTCCGAATTTCCCTTGATCAGCCGGGCCAGGGCGTCGAGTGCGAGGATATAGCCGTGACTGCCGAAGCCACAGATCATCCCCTTGGCCGCCTGGGCCACGTAGGAGTGGTGGCGGAACGAATCCCGCTGGTGAATGTTGGACAGGTGAACTTCGACGGTCGGAACCTCGGCGGCCAGAAGCGCGTCGAGAATTGCGACCGAAGTATGCGTATAGGCGCCGGCATTGAGGATCAGGCCGGCAGCCCGTCCCCGCGTCTGCTGAATCCAGGTGACCAGCTCGCCCTCGTAATTACTCTGACGGAACTCGACCGTCATCCCCAGCGTCGTGGCATGGCCGCGGCACAGGGTTTCGATATCGGACAGGGTCTCGCGACCGTACAGCTCAGGCTGGCGGGTTCCCAGCATGTTGAGGTTCGGACCGTTGAGTATGCTGATGACAGGGGCGGCGCTCATGACACGTCCCCCTTCTCCCGCTCTTTCGCCATGGCCGGATTTATAACACGGGGACCGGCCCTTGCAACGATCTTGGATAACGAACGTGCTTGGACTTGTTTCGGCTTGGGCGGATACTCGTTCGACATATCGGTTGATCGCGTTGGAGAGGCAATGAGGCTCGGCAAGGATTTCGATGCGGCAATCACCCGCGAGTTGAAGGCGGCAGGGGTCGAGCATTACAAGGTGGAGCGGGGGGGCAAGCATCCCCGGCTGGTGTTCGAGCATGACGGCCGACAGTTCAGCTATACCCTTCCCGGGTCGCCATCCGACCATCGGGCTCTTTTGAACATGGTGCACGATCTGCGCGGTCTGCTCGGGCTGAACCTGCCGCGCCCGCCCCAGCCGCTGCCGCCCGATCCACCGCTCGATCTCGACATGATCACCCTGGCCCGGCTGCGGGTCGAAGCCAATCCGCCGACCTTGCCGACCGACCGGGACATGCGGCTGTACGAAATGCTGGATGGTGCGTTCGAGGCGGTTGCCGCCCTGGCTCGCCGCGCCCAGGCCGAGGATATTGTCGCCTGGACCCATACCAACCTCGAACGGCTGGAACGGCTGGTGGCGCTGGGGCTGGCCGAATCCGACGCCGAAGGACGCTATCGCCGCCTGTCCTGATCCAGGGAGATGCCAGATGGTCGTAGACGAAAACGTCCCGTTGGTGGCCGGGTTCATTCTGTTCCCGGACCAGACCCATCTTGATCTGGCCGGGCCGTGGGAGGTGCTGACCCGCCTGCCCAACTGCCTGTGTCTGCTGATCGCCGCCGGGCCGATGCCGGTCGAATCGGCCGGGTGCGGGCTGACCCTGTTCCCCACCGCCACCTACGATGTCTGTCCGCCGCTCGACCTGCTGTGCGTGCCGGGCGGCCCCGGCCATCTGGCGGCGATGGAGGACGAGGCATTGCTGGGCTTCCTGCGCCGTCGTGCCCCGGAATGCCGCTATGTCACCTCGGTCTGTACCGGGGCGCTGGTGCTGGCGGCGGCGGGGCTGCTGTCGGGCTATCGTGCCACCACCCACTGGCTGTCGCTGGAGCGGCTGGCCCGGTTCGGGGCCGAGCCCGTCGCCGATCGCCGTGTCGTGATCGACCGCGACCGGATCACCGGCAGCGGTGTCACCGCCGGGATCGATTTCGCGCTGACCCTAGCCTCGCTGCTGCGCGGGGACGAGGTGGCGCGGCGATTGTCGCTGCAACTCGAATATCAGCCCGAGCCGCCGTTCGGTGGTGGCCATCCTTCGACGGCCGATCCGGCCCTGATCGAATCGATCCGCGCCAGCGCCGCCCCCTATCTGGCCGCGATGAGCGAAATCGACGCCCGCGCCGCCCAGCGCCTGGGCCAGGAGTGACCCTCGGCGGATTCCCCCGTTCGTCGGGTTGAAAGAGGGCGCGGGCCGTTCCATACTGCGCCCCTTGTTTTCATAGCCTGCTATCGGGTCCCCCCATGAAACTGACCATCAACGGCGAGCCGCGTGAGCTTGCCGCTCCGGCCACCGTCGCCGACATCCTGTCCCAGCTTGGCATCGATCCCCGCAAGGTCGCGGTGGAGCGTAATCTCGATATCGTGCCGAAATCGGCCTATGCCGATACCGCCCTGGGCGAGGGCGACCGGGTCGAGATTGTCGCCTTCATCGGCGGTGGCAACGATGGCGTGGCCGACAGCGACGATTCGTTCCTGGTCGCCGGACGGCGCTTTACCTCGCGCCTGCTGGTCGGCACCGGCAAGTACAAGGATTTCGAGGAGACGGCGCGGGCGATCGAGGCCAGCGGTGCCGAAATCGTTACCGTTGCGGTGCGCCGGGTCAATCTGACCGACCCGTCCAAGCCGATGCTGGTCGATTACGTCAGCCCGGAGAAGTATACCTTCCTGCCCAACACGGCGGGCTGTTACACCGCCGACGACGCGGTGCGGACCCTGCGCCTGGCCCGCGAGGCGGGCGGTTGGAATCTGGTCAAGCTTGAGGTTCTGGGCGACCAGACCACGCTGTATCCCAACATGCCCGAGACGCTGAAGGCCGCCGAGGCCCTAGTCAAAGACGGCTTCGAGGTGATGGTCTACTGTTCCGACGATCCGATCCAGGCGCGGATGCTGGCCGATCTCGGCTGCGTCGCGATCATGCCGCTCGGCTCGCTGATCGGGTCGGGGCTGGGTATTCTCAACCCGATCACCCTGAAGATCATCAAGGACAGCGTGTCGGTCCCGGTGCTGGTCGATGCCGGTGTTGGTGCCGCTTCGGATGCGGCGGTGGCGATGGAACTCGGCTGTGACGGCGTGCTGCTTAACACCGCGATCGCCCATGCTCAGGACCCGATCCGGATGGCGCGGGCGATGAAGCTGGCGGTCGAGGCCGGGCGGCTGTCGTTCCTGGCCGGACGGATGCCGAAAAAGACCTATGCCGCGCCGTCTTCGCCGACCACCGGCCTGATCGGCTGATCCCAGGTGGATCGCGTCCGGCTTTGCCGCCGTTTGGCGGGGGCTGGACGCGGCCGCCTCGTGACACTGCCGAAAAACTTGGCTAGTGTACCGCCCTTTGTAATGCCTCCCCGGAGAGCTGCCCCTTGGACTATGTGAGTACGCGCGGTTCCGCGCCGGTTCTTGGTTTCGACGACGTGTTGCTGGCGGGTCTGGCCCGCGATGGCGGTCTGTATCTGCCGCGCGAGTGGCCGCATTTCTCGCCCGCCGAAATTCGGGCGATGCGGGGTTTATCCTATCCCGAACTGGCGGCGCGGGTGATGCGCCCGTTCATGGTCGGCAGTGTCGCCCTGCCCGAATTGTCCCGCCTGTGCGCCGAATCTTATGCCGGGTTTAACCATCCGGCGGTCGCGCCGCTGCGTCAGTTCGGCACCGATCAGTGGGTGCTGGAGCTGTTCCACGGCCCGACGCTCGCGTTCAAGGATTACGCCCTGCAACTGGTCGGGCGGCTGTTCGATTACGTGCTGACCCATCGGGGCGAGCGGGTGACCATCGTTGGGGCCACCTCGGGTGATACCGGCTCGGCGGCGATCGAATCCTGCCGTGACCGCGCCGCAATCGATATCCTGATCCTTCATCCCAAGGGCCGGGTGTCCGAGGTGCAGCGTCGCCAGATGACGACGGTGCTGTCCTCCAACGTCCGCAATCTGGCGGTCGAAGGGACCTTCGACGATTGTCAGGATCTGGTGAAGGCGCTGTTCGCCGATGCCGCCTTCCGCGACGAGGTTCACCTCTCGGCGGTCAATTCGATCAATTGGGCCCGGGTGATGGCCCAGATCGTCTATTACTTCGCGGCGGCGGTGTCGCTGGGCGCGCCGGACCGTCCGGTTGGTTTCTCGGTCCCCACCGGCAATTTCGGCAATGTTTTCGCCGGGTATTGCGCCCGGCTGATGGGCTTGCCGATCCCGCGGCTGGTGGTCGGTTCGAACACCAACGATATCCTGACCCGCTTTTTCGAGACCGGGGTGATGCAGTCTGGGACCGTCGTCCCCACCTTGTCTCCCAGCATGGATATTCAGGTTTCCAGTAATTTCGAACGGTTGATGTCGCTGGTCTTGAACGGGGACGGCCCGCTGGTTGCCGATTTGATGGCCGGGTTCCGTCAGACCGGCACGATGAGCCTACCCCAGGGGGCCTGGGACTCGATGCGGACGGTGTTCTCGGCCTATCGTTTCGACGATGCCGAAACGCTGGCGACGATGCGCTGGTTGAAGCAACAGACCGGCGAGACCCTCGATCCCCATTCCGCGATCGGTGTTGCCGCCGGGTCGCGGGCGGTGGTCGAGCCGGGTCTGCCGATGGTCGCGCTGGCCACCGCCCACCCCGCCAAATTCCCCGATGCGGTCGAACAGGCCACCGGCTTCCGGCCCGGCTTGCCGCCGCATCTGGCCGATCTGTTCGAACGGCCCGAGCGGATCGAAACGGTCGCCAACGATGCCGGGGCGGTGAAGGACGCGGTGCGGACCTTCGTCGGCCGGGGTCGCGCATGAGCGCCGAAATCCGCGAGACTCTGCTCCCGTCGGGGTTGCGGGTCGTCACCGATCCGATGGACACGGTCGAAACGGTATCGCTGGGTGTCTGGGTTGAGGCGGGTACCCGCCACGAGCCGGTTTCGGTCAACGGCGTGTCGCATCTGCTTGAACACATGGCGTTCAAGGGGACCGAGCGCCGGACCGCGCTTGATATCGCCGAGGAGATGGACGCGGTCGGCGGCCATCTCAACGCCTATACCGCCCGCGACCATACCGCCTATTACGCCAAGATTCTGAAAGAGGATGCCGGGCTGGCGCTCGACATCATCGCCGACATTCTCCAACACTCGACGCTCGATCCCGAGGAACTGGCCCGCGAGCAGGCGGTGGTGGTCCAGGAGATCAATCAGGCGATCGACACGCCCGACGACATTATCTTCGACCATTTCCAGGCCACCGCTTATCCCGACCAGTCGTTGGGGCGCGCCGTGCTGGGGACCGAAGAGGTGGTGCGCGGGATGACCCGCGAGACGGTGCTGGGCTATATGCGCGAGCATTACTCGGCTCCGGCGATGGTGCTGTCGGCCTCGGGGCGGATCGATCACGACAAGCTGGTTGGGGCGGCCGAGCGCGCCTTCAGCGCCTTGCCCGTGCCGCGCACCGCAACGACCGAAGCGGCGCGCTATCGCGGCGGCGATTACCGCGAGGAACGCGACCTCGAACAGGTCCATGTCGTCGTCGGCTTTGACGGCGTCACTTATGAAGACCCCGATTATTACGCCACCTCGGTGCTGTCGACCCTGCTGGGTGGCGGGATGTCGAGCCGCCTGTTCCAGGAGGTTCGGGAAAAGCGCGGTCTGGTCTACTCGATCTACACCTTCGCTTCGTCTTACAACGATGGCGGGCTGTTCGGGGTCTATGCCGGAACCGGCGAGGACGAGGTTGCCGAACTGATCCCGGTGATGTGCGACGAAATCGTCAAGGTCGGATCAGGGGTGCGCGACATCGAGGTTCAGCGGGCTCGCGCTCAGTTGAAGGCGTCGATCCTGATGAGCCTGGAAAGCACCTCGTCGCGCTGCGAGCAACTGGCTCGTCAGGTCGCGGTCTATGGCCGTCCGGTAACGGTTGACGAGGTGGTCGAGCGGATCGAGGCGGTGACGCCCGAGGATTGCGCCCGCGTCGCCCGTCGCCTGTTCTCGGGCGTGCCGACCTTTGCCGCGATCGGTCCGCTGGGTCGGGTCGAGTC
>NZ_AQPH01000094.1 GCF_000442515.1 Magnetospirillum fulvum MGU-K5
CAAGGCCGCCAAGATCGGCCTGCTCGCTTCCACCTTCGTGATGCTGGCCAGCCTGGGCTTTAGCAAAAGGGTGCACGCCGCCGCCGGTGGGGTCAATCTCGCTTTGCTGCTGGTCCACCTCATTTACAACCGTCAGAAAATGCTGAGGTAGTTCCGGATGCCATCCTCCGCCGCCCGTGCCGCCGACCCGACCGACGAAACGTGGAAGATCGCCCGCTATGCCGCCTGGCTGCGCATCGCCCACCACATTCCCGGCCGTATCCGGCTCAAGCTGGCGGGTGAAAGCGGGTTGGGCGACGTCCTGGCCGAGGTGAAGCAATTCGTCGCCACCGCCTCGACCGCGCCCGGTATCCGCTCTGTTTCACTGAACCTGCTGGCGCGATCCTGCCTTGTCGAATACGACCCGGCCGAGATCGCGCCCATCGCCTGGACCGATCTGATCGCGGGCACCCGATCGGACGCGGCGCTGGCCCTGACCCAGCGGCTGGCCGGCCCCAGCCGCACCCCCGCTTGACCCCGTCCCGAAAGGATTCCTGGACATGCATCCCGTTCTGCTTTTCGCCACCGGTCTGGTGACCGGAATTGTCGGCGTCCGCGCCTTGAAGAACAGCAAGGGCAAGGAATCTCTGACCGCGCTGAGCCACAAGACCCGTCACGGTCTCGATCAGGCCAAAAGCGGCCTGCGCGACGCCACCGTCTCCGGCCTCACCGCGATCGAGAAATCTTCGGCCAATCTGCGCGGCAAACTGACCCCCGCTGCCGATGCCGCCGAACCCGAGACCGGACCCAAGCCGTGAAACGCGGCAAGGGCAAGGCCGCGAAGCGTCAGGCCAGAGCCGAAGCGGCAGCCGCCTTCGCGCGCGGCTTTGTCGGCACCGGCCTGCTCAGCCTGATTCAGGACCGGCTGGAGCCGGTCTTGCCCCAACCGCACCCCCGCAAGGTTTTGCGCCACGCCCTTCAGGGCGGTGCCGCCCTTGCCGCCGCGACCGTGGTGGCCGAGGCGTTGCGGCAACGCGATTATCCCACCGTGCTGGCGGCGACGGCGCTGGGCGCCGGCGGCGTGCTGGCGGCGGAATACCTGCTGACCCACCGATCGAACGAGGAGGCCGACCTTGGCCAAGAAGAAGAAAAAATCTAAGAAAAACAAATACGGCAAGCGCGGCTTCGTCGTCGCCGCCCCGCAGGCGGGCAATGGCGGTCTGTTCGCCGGTCTGGCCCGGATGCTGCCCGCCGGGCGGACCGAGCAATTCCTGCTGGGCGCCGCGATCGGTGCCGCCGCCGCCTATGTCCTCAGCGACGAGGAATTGCGCGGCAAGCTGATCAAGTCCGGGGTCAAGCTGTATAGCGGTTTGGTCGGCGGGCTGGAGGAAGTCAAGGAACAGGTCGCCGACATACAGGCGGAGTTGCAAGCCGAACAAAGCGGCGCTGTATGATCGCGGTGGGCGGCCGGATCGGCGCGGTGGAGGTGGTCCACCGCGTTCCGGGGCGGATCAGGCTACGCTATCGCCCCGTCACCGGGCCGGTCGCCACCGCGCCCCTGCTGCGGGCCGTCTCGGAACTGGACGGCGTCACCACGGCGCGGATCAATCCGGCGGCGCGGTCGCTGATCCTCGCGTTCGACCCGAACGAGACCACAGCCGAAACCCTGCGCGATGCGGTCGCCGCCCTGCTGCCATCGCTGGTGACCAACGGGGCCGTGCCCGCACCGCCCGCCTCGTCCGGTCTGGGCAGCAGCCTGACCACGCTGTTGATGACCCCGTTGCTGCCGCCACCGTTGCGGCTGCCGGTCGCGCTGGCCGCCGCTTTGCCGCTGTTGCGCCACGCGGTCCGGGATTACAGCGAGAACGGAGTGACCTCGCACGGGCTTGAGGCCATGGCGGTGTCGATCTCGCTGGCGCGGGCCGATTACACCGCCGCCAACACCACCACCTTCATGCTGGCGCTGGGCGAGCATCTGGAACATTCGGTGGCACGGCGCTCCGACGATTTGCTGAAACATCTGCTCCGCCCCTCCAGCGACGAAATCTGGGTGATGCGGGGGGACGAGGAAGTGCTGATCCCCGCCGCCGAGGTCGCCGTCGGCGATACCGTGATCGTCGGCACCGGGACGGTGATCCCGGTCGATGGAACCGTGCTGGCGGGCGAGGCCACCGTCAACGAAGCGGCGATGACCGGGGAAAGCGTCTCGATCGAAAAAAGCCGGGGATCGCTGGTCCTGTCGGGCACGCTGGTCGAAGAGGGACGGCTGTCGATCTATGCCGAGCAGGTGGGACGACGCACCGCCGCCGCCCGCATCGCCGATTACGTCGAACAATCGCTGGTGGTCAAAAGCGAGGCGCAACTGGAAGCGTCGCGGCTGGCCGACCGGCTGGTGCCGCTGGTGCTGAAGCTGGCCGGAGGCGCCTTCGCCGTCTCGGGCGACTGGCGCCGCGCCGCCGCCGTACTTCAGGCCGATTATTCCTGCGCTTTGAAACTGGCCACCCCGGTCGCCTTCAAATCGGCGATGTATGGCGCGGCGCGGGCGGGCATCCTGGTCAAGGGCGCCAGCGCGCTGGAGCGCCTCGCCCAGGCCGATACCTTCGTGTTCGACAAAACCGGCACCCTGACCACCGGCCTGTTGCAGGTGACCGACGCGATCGCTTTCGATCCGACCTTCACCCCCGACGATCTGATCTGCCTCGCCGCCTCGGTCGAGGAACATTACTTCCACCCGCTGGCAATGGCGGTGGTCACCGCCGCCCGCGCCACCGAAAACCATCGCCATTTCGATCATCAGGAAGTCCAGTTCATCGTCGCCCACGGCGTCGCCAGCGTGATCGACGGCAAGCGGATCGTCGTTGGCTCGCGCCATTTCGTCCAGGAAGACGAAGGGATCGACATCGCCCCGCAGGCCGAGATCATCGATCGCCTGTACCAAGACGGCAAAACCCTGCTGTTCATCGGCTTTGGCGGGCGACTGCTCGGCGTGATCGCGCTGAAGGATTCGGTTCGCCCCACCACCGTCGCGATGCTGCGCCGCCTGCGCGATTTGGGCGTCCGCCGCATCCTGCTGCTGACCGGCGACCATCGCGACCGCGCCGCCGAACTGGCCGAGGAATTGGGCCTGGACGCCTGCCATGCCGAGTTGATGCCCGAGGACAAAGCCCGCATCATCGAATCGCTGGCCGCCGAAGGAGCCCGGATCGCCTTTGTCGGCGACGGCATCAACGATGCCCCCGCTCTGGCCGGAGCCCATGTCGGCATCGCGATGATGAAGGGGGCCGACATCGCCCGCCTGACCGCCGATGTCGCCCTGCTGGAGGACGATATCGAGTGCGTCGCCGACGCCAAGGCTGCCGCCAATGCGGCGATGGAGCTGATCGCCACCAATTACCGCCTGACCGTCGGCCTTAACACCGGCATCCTGTCGGCGGCGGCGCTGGGGATGTTGTCGCCGATCTCGACCGCGATCCTCCATAACGGGACGACGCTGGGCATCCTGCTCAACGCGCTGCGGTCCCGTCCGTTGCGCAGCAACCGGCCGACATCCCCCCGGAAACAGATTGTGGCGGGATAAGGGTCGCAGCGTCCGTGCCGCCCTGCACCCGGCGCAGAGCGCCTTGGTTCAGCCCGCGATTGCGTCGGACCACCGACCGTGGCACAACTGCGCGGCTGGAACCGGCGGCTCGCGCCCGCTGGCCAGCAGGCGTTTAAGGCGCGAAGGAGTGGTTTCGATGGCTCGTCATGTGCGCAAGGCCGTATTTCCCGTTGGCGGCATGGGCACCCGCTTCCTGCCCGCCACCAAGGCGATGCCCAAGGAAATGCTGCCCGTCGTCGACAAGCCGCTGATTCAGTACGCGGTCGAAGAGGCCGCCGCGGCGGGTTGCGAACATTTTATCTTCGTCACCGGGCGCGGTAAGAACGCGCTGGAAGATCATTTCGACCATGCCCCCGAGTTGGAGCGCACCTTGAAGGAGCGCGGCAAGTTCGATCTGGTCGAAGCGGTCACCAGCTGGATGCCCAAATCCGGTCAGATTTCCTATACCCGCCAGAGCGAGCCGCTGGGCCTGGGCCATGCGGTGTGGTGCGCCCGCGATCTGGTCGAGGACGAGCCGTTCGCGGTTCTGCTGCCCGACGATCTGATCTTGTCGAAGACGCCCTGTCTGCGCCAGATGGTCGCGGTTCACACCGAAGTCGGCGGCCATGTCGTCGCCGTGTCGGACGTGCCGCGCGAACACACCAAGCGGTACGGCATTCTCGACGTCGAGACCGATAACGGCCGTATCGCCAAGGCGCGCGGGCTGGTCGAAAAGCCCGATCCCGAACTGGCGCCCTCGACCCTGTCGATCATCGGCCGCTATATCCTGCATCCGATCGTGTTCGAAGTGCTCGACCGCAAGGAAAAGGGTGCCGGTGGCGAAATCCAGTTGACCGACGCGATCAGCCAGACGATCGGGACCGTTCCCTTCCACGGGCTGCGCTTCGAAGGCAACCGCTACGATTGCGGCGACAAGGTGGGCTGGCTCGAAGCCAACGTTGCTTTCGCGCTCGACCGCCCGGACATCAGCGATGCGGTCCGTTCGGCGCTGCGACCGTTCCAGTTCTGATCTCCAGGGAGCCTTCGCGTCATGCGTATCGCCATGATCGGCACCGGCTATGTCGGGCTTGTGTCGGGAACCTGCTTCTCCGAATTCGGTATCCAGGTCGTCTGCGTCGATAAGGACGCACGCAAGATCGACCTGTTGCGCCAGAACGTGATGCCGATCTACGAGCCGGGGCTGGACGAACTGGTCGCCGCCAATGTCGAGGCGGGCCGGCTGTCCTTCACCACCGATCTGAAGACGGCGGTGGCCGAGGCCGACGCGGTGTTCATCGCCGTCGGCACCCCCTCCCGCCGCGGTGACGGTCATGCCGATCTGTCCTACGTCTATGCCGCCGCCGAGGAAATCGCCGACGCGCTGAACGGCTATACCGTGATCGTCACCAAATCGACGGTGCCGGTCAGCACCGGCGACGAGGTCGAGAAGATCATCCGGGCGCGACGTCCCGATGCCGAGTTCGATGTCGTCTCCAACCCGGAATTCCTCCGCGAAGGTTCGGCGATCAACGATTTCCTCCGCCCCGACCGGGTGGTGATCGGCACCGAATCCGAGCGCGCCCGCAAGGTGATGAAGCAGCTTTACCGGGTGCTGTATCTGATCGAGACCCCGATCGTCTTCACCTCGCGCCGCACCTCGGAACTGATCAAGTACGCGGGCAACACCTTCCTCGCCACCAAGATTTCGTTCATCAACGAAATCGCCGATCTGTGCGAGAAGGTCGGCGCCGACGTTCATGACGTCGCCAAGGGAATCGGGCTGGACGGCCGCATCGGCAAGAAGTTCCTGCACCCCGGTCCGGGCTATGGCGGGTCGTGCTTCCCCAAGGACACCCTGGCCCTGGTTCAGACCGCGCGCGATTTCAACTCGCCGCTGTCGATCATCGAGCAGGTGATCGAGGTCAATGACCGGCGCAAGAAAGGCATGGCCGACCGGGTGGTTGCCGCCTGCGGCGGCTCCGTCTCGGGCAAGACCATCGCCGTGCTGGGCCTGACCTTCAAGCCCAACACCGACGATATGCGGGATTCACCCGCGATCGACATCGTCGCCGGGCTGGTCGAGGCCGGGGCCACCGTCCGCACCTTCGATCCCGAGGGCATGACCGAGGCAAAGAAGCTGTTGCCGCCCGAGGTGGTCTATTGCGACGATGCCTATGCTACTCTGCCCGGAGCGGAATGCCTGGTGATCGTCACCGAGTGGAACGAGTTCCGCGCCATCGATCTCGACCGGGTCAAGGCCCTGTTGGGTGCGCCCCGGATCGTCGATCTGCGCAATGTCTATGAACCGGCGGAGATGCGGGAACTCGGCTTCGAGTATCGCAGCATCGGTCGGGTGTAACCTCGACCGTCCCGGCTTTGCCCCTCATCGGTTCGGATCACACCGTCTGAACCGATGAGGCGGAAAAGCCCAGGCGGAACCCAGGAGCCATCATGAAACGGATCGTTCTGCGGATTGGAATCGCCCTGGCCCTGATCGCCGCGATCGTCACCGCGCTGGCGCTCCGCCAGCACCATGACGCCCCGGCCCCAACCCCGGCCGAGGCCGGGGCTCCGTCCCTCCGCATCACCGGCACCTATGCCGACGATTGGCAGGGCAATTGCGGTCCGTTGGCCGAGCCGGAGCAGGCCGCCTGCACCACCCGCCTCAACGCCAAATACGGCCGCGCCGAGGATGTCCCGGTGCCGAAGGCGGACAAGTAGGCGAGAGGGTCGCCCCCCCAGAGCGGGCGGACTCAGCCCAGTCCGCGCCGCGACTGAATCAGCGCCATGAACTCGCGCCGGGTTTCCGAATCGTCGCGGAACACGCCCAACATCCGGCTGGTGACCATCGTCACCCCGGCCTTGCGGACGCCCCGCGTCGTCATGCATTGGTGGGCCGCCTCGATCACCACCGCGACGCCCTTCGGCTGCAACACCTCGTTGATGGTGTTGGCGATCTGGGCGGTCAGCTTTTCCTGAATTTGCAGCCGCCGGGCATAGACCTCGACGACCCGAGCCAGCTTGGAAATCCCCACGACGCGGCGGTCGGGCAGATAGGCGACATGGGCGACGCCGATGATCGGCACCATGTGATGCTCGCAATGGGATTCAAGACGGATGTCGCGCAACAGCACGACCTCGTCATAGCCGTCGGTTTCCTCGAAGGTCCGGTGCAGGATATCGACCGGATCCTGTTCGTAGCCCGAGAAAAATTCCTCATAGGCCCGAGCGACCCGGTCGGGGGTGCCGACCAGCCCTTCGCGTTCGGGATCATCGCCCGCCCAGCGGATCAGGGTGCGGACCGCCGCCTCGGCCTCGGTGCGGGAGGGCCGGTTCGAAACGGTGGGAACAACGCCGGAAAGCGGACGCCGGGGGGTATCGTCAGCGGTCACGGGAGAAAACCTCCGTTCAATCAGTTAAGGCTGGGCCGGTCGTGCGGGCTGTCCAGCGAGAAGGCGGGAATGACGATTTCAAAGCGTTCGCCGCCCTCGCCTTCCATTTCGTAGCTGCCGTGCATGATCCCGGACGGAGTCGCCAGCGGCGCGCCGCTGGTATATTCGAAACTCTCGCCGGGACGAAGCACCGGCTGGGCACCGACCACACCCTCGCCCCGAATGTCCTGACTACATCCGGTGGCGTCGGTGATGATCCAGTGGCGGTTGAGCAATTGGACGGTACGCGGGCCGAGATTTTCGATCCGGATGCGATAGGCCCAGACATAGCGGCCTTCGTCCGGAGCCGATTGCTCTTCGAGAAAGAACGGACGAACCGTCACCGTGATGTCGCGGGTAGTGTGGCTGTACATGGCGGGGGGAGCCTCCTCGAACCGGACGGGGCGAAGCGGGGGTAAGCCGCAGACCACCGACTTACCCCCTCTACTCTATTCTTTTGTCCGGTTCTAACCCAGCCTTATCGGTATCAGCCCAGGGCGGCGTCGAGCGCAGCCCCCAGATCGGCGGTCAGATCGACCACGTCTTCCAGCCCGACCGACAGGCGCAACATCCCCTCGCCGATCCCCATCGCGATCTTGTCCTCGGCGGTCAGGCGCTGGTGAGTGGTGGTCCAGGGATGGGTGATCAGGCTCTTGGCGTCGCCCAGATTGTTCGAGATGTCGATCAGGCTGAGCGCGTCGAGCAGCCGATAAGCCGCCGCCTTGCCGCCCTTCAGCTCCAGCGCGATCATCGTGCCGCCGCCCCGCATCTGCCGCATCGCCAGATCGTGCTGGGGATGGCTGGCCAGTGCGGGATACAAAGCGCGGGCCACGGCAGGGTGGCTGTCGAGCAACTGGGCCAGAGCCAGGGCGTTGGACGATTGACGCTCGACCCGCAGGGTCAGCGTCTCCAGCCCCTTCAGCAGCAGCCAGGCATTGAACGGCGACATCACCGGGCCGGTATGGCGCAGATACGGCCCCAGAATGTCATTGCAGAAGGCGGCATCGCCCAGAATCGCGCCGCCCAGGCACCGGCCCTGGCCGTCGATATGCTTGGTGGCGGAATAGACGACGACGTCGGCCCCCAGCTCCAGCGGGCTTTGCAGGATCGGGGTGGCGAAGACGTTATCGACCACCAACCGTCCCCCGGCGCGGTGGGTCAGTTCGGCCACCGCCGGAACGTCGATAATCTCCAGCGTCGGGTTCGAAGGCGTCTCGATCAGCACGCAGGCGGTGGGGCGGGACAGCGCCCGTTCCCAGCCGGGCAGGTCGCCGCAATCGACGAACTCGCGCTCGATCCCGAACCGGGGCAGCAAGTCGTCGATGATCCATTGCGACGAGCCGAACAAGGACCGCGAGGCCACCAGCCGGTCGCCCGCCTTCAACTGGCACAGCAGCGCACAATGCACCGCCGCCATCCCGGACGCAGTGGCGCGGCAGGCTTCGGCCCCTTCGATCGCGGCCAGCCGATCTTCGAACGCCGCCACCGTCGGATTGCGGAACCGGGAATAGACCATCCGCTCACGGGTTCCGTCGAAGCTTTCCTCGGCTTCCTGAGCGCTGTCGTAGACATAACCCGAGGTCATGAACAGTGCTTCGGACGTCTCGTGAAATCCGGTACGCGCCAATCCGGTGCGGATGGCGCGGGTCTGCTGGCTCCAGCTCTTCGAATCGGTGGGAAGTCGGTCGCTCATCGGTCTTGCCTCCTTAAGGCATGCACACTCTGCTGGTCTGACCGGCAAATGGCCGCGCTCTGAGGCACCATGGCTCCAAACCGGAGCAGGACCTCTTTAGCGGTTTTTTTAACGTGGCCGCAATCCGGTCGGACAAATCACCACGGGGTCAGTGATAGACCCCCGCCGACCCGCGCGTCAAGCGCCTCTGCTGGCGCGACGCGCGCGTTGCTGTAGGATGGGGATTGCTTGAACCGGGCCCGCTTCGCTGCGTCCCGGAACGACGAAATCGAGGAGACGTTGGATGGAACGACGGACTTTTCTGACCTCTGCGGCCTTGGGCGCAGCGGCCAGCACGCTCGCCGCCCCGGCGCTGGCCCAGACCCAGCCCGAGATCAAATGGCGCCTGGCATCGAGTTTTCCCAAGAGCCTGGAAACCCTGTTCGGCACCGGCGAATACATCACCCGACGGGTTGCCGAGGCCACCGACGGCAAGTTCCAGATCCGCAGCTTTGCCGCGGGCGAACTGGTCCCCGGGCTTCAGGTGCTCGATACCGTTCAGGCCGGAACCGTCGAATGCGGTCATACCGTCAGCTATTACTATGTCGGCAAGGATCCGACCTTCGGCTTTGAATCGACGATGCCGTTCGGCACCAACACCCGGCAGCAGAACGCCTGGCTGTATCAGGGCGGCGGGCTGGAGCTGATGCGCGATTTCTTCCGCGGCTATAACGTCATCAACTTCCCGGCCGGCAATACCGGAACCCAGATGGGCGGCTGGTTCCGCAAGGAAATCAAGACCGTCGACGATCTGAAGGGGCTGAAGTTCCGCATCGCCGGGTATGCCGGGCGGGTGCTGACCAAGTTGGGCGTCGTGCCGCAGCAACTGGCGGGCAGCGACGTCTATCCCGCTCTGGAAAAGGGCACCATCGACGGCGCCGAATGGGTCGGCCCGGCCGATGACGAGAAGCTCGGCTTCCACAAGGTCGCGCCCTATTACTACTATCCCGGCTGGTGGGAAGGCGGGCCGACGGTGACGATGCTGGTCAACATCGCCGCGTGGGAAAAGCTGCCCAAGGCCTATCAGGCGATCTTCGAATCCGCCTGTGCCGACGCCAACCTGCATATGAGCGCGAAATACGACGTGCTGAACCCGCCCGCGCTGAAGCGGCTGATCGGCAACGGGGCCAAGCTGCGCCCGTTCTCGAAAGAGATCATGCAGGCCTGTTACAAGGCGGCGCAGGACACCTTTGCCGAGGATGCCGCCAGCAACCCGGCCTTCAAGAAGGTGTTCGAGCATTGGAGCGCGTTCCTTGAGGAACAGCGGTCGTGGTTCCGTGTCGCCGAATATGGCTTTGACAATTTCGTCCTGAACGGAATTCCGAAGAAGTAGCCAAAACGAACGAGGGAGCCGAAACACCGGCTCCCTCGCTCCGTCTTGGTCTATTGCGATTCGGCGGGGCTGCCGCCGTAATCTTCCTGCTGAATGTCGATCTGGACCTTCGAGGCATCGACCGCCTCGGCCTTTTCGATCGACCCCAGCACCAGATTGGGGAAGGCGATCACCAACCCCACCATCAGAAGCTGGATCAGCACGAACGGCACCGCCCCCCAGTAAATCTGGCCGGTGGTGACC
>NZ_AQPH01000095.1 GCF_000442515.1 Magnetospirillum fulvum MGU-K5
GGGGCTGTTGACCGAAGAGCGAATGGCATTACTGCGCAGCCATAAGGGGCAAATTCTCGCCCTGCTTTCGGCCGATCGCGACGTCACCGTCATCCCCGATCCAGCGGGACGGCACCAACCCTTCCCCCTGACCGAGGTGCAGACCGCCTATCTGCTTGGCCGCCAGGATTCATTCGGTCATGGCGGCGTCGCCTGCCACGGCTATCTAGAGGCGATCTATCCCGCCGTCGCCCCCGAACGGCTTGAAGCGGCCTGGAACCAGTTGATCGCCCGCCACGATATGCTCCGCGCGGTGATCGCGGCCGACGGTCATCAGCGGGTTCTAGCCGAGGTGCCGACCTATCGTCTCACCGTCAGCGACCAGCGTGGTGTTGCCGCCAGCGCCTTGGCCGGGGATCTGGCCGCGACCCGTGCGGCGATGGATCATCGGCTCTATCCCACCGAGGTCTGGCCGCTGTTCGAGTTGCGGCTGACCCGCACCGACGATGGCGACATCCTGCATGTCTCGCTCGACGCGCTGATTGCCGACTGGGCCAGCGCAGGCATCCTGTTCACCGAGTTGACTCTAATTCTCGACGACCGGGGCGATGATTTACCGCCGATCGAGATCAGCTTCCGCGATTATCTGTTGGCCGAACGGCGGCTGCGCGACTCCACCCGCTTTCGCCGCGATCGCCGCTACTGGCTGGAGCGGCTGGACGACCTGCCCCCCGCCCCAGATCTGCCGCACGCCCCGCTCACCGTCCCCGGCCCCGCCCGCTTTGTCCGTCATCACGCTCGCCTGCCGGAGGCGACATGGAATTCGCTGCGCCAGCACGCCGCCGCGCGTGGGCTAACCGCCTCGATCCCGGTGCTGACCGCCTATGCCGCCGTGCTGCAACGATGGAGCCGACGGCAACACTTCAGCCTCAACCTGACCCTGCTCAACCGCTTCCCGCTCCATCCCCAAGTTAACGCCTTGGTCGGCGATTTCACCTCGGTAAGCCTGCTGGCCGTCGAAGCGACGGCAGGTAGCACCTTTGCCGAACAGGCGGCACGGCTGGGGGGACGGCTGTTCGACGACCTCGACCACCGCTTGTTTTCCGGGATCGAGGTGATGCGCGAGATCGCCCGTAAGCGCGGCCGCGAGGCAGCCCTGATGCCGGTGGTGTTCACCAGCGCGATCGGACTCGGCGCCCGGTCTGAAAGCGAACCACGCTTCGGCCACGGCCTGACCCAGACCCCGCAGGTGGTCCTCGATTGCCAGGTGCGCGATGACGCCGACGGTCTGGAAATCAATTGGGACGTCCGCCAGGGCGTGTTCCCGTCGGGCATGATCGAGGACATGTTCGCCGCCTTCGGCGATCTACTCGCCGCCTTGGCCGCCGGGGATGAGGCGTGGGATGCCGTAGAGCCGGTGTCGCTGCCGAGTTGGCAAGCCGCGGAACGGGTCCAGGTCAATGCCACCGCCGCACCGCTGCCGAACGGAATGCTGCATCACAGCGTGCTCGCCCAGGCCGCCCATTCCCCCGAGGCAACGGCGGTGATCGCCCCAGGCGGGGATCTGAGCTATGGCGCGCTGGCGCGACGGGCCGCCGGAGTGGCGGAAGTGCTCCGCGCCCAGGGCTGTGTCCCCGGCAAGCCGGTAGCGATCGTGATGGCCAAAGGGGCCGAACAGGTGGTGGCGGCGCTCGGAGTGCTGTTGGCCGGAGCCGCCTATCTTCCGGTCGAGGCCAGCCAGCCGCGCCAGCGCCGCGACCGGATGCTCGCCAATGCCGGAATCCAATTGGTGCTGACTCAATCCTGGCTCGATGTCGCCGAGACATTGCCGGCCGGCATCGCGGCGGTGGCTGTCGATACGCTCGCTCCCGCCGCCGCCGCGCCGCCCCCGGCCGAGGCTGGCGATCCGGATCGGCTGGCCTACGTGATCTATACGTCGGGTTCGACCGGGGAGCCGAAGGGGGTGATGGTCTCGCATCGAGCCGCACTCAACACCATCGCCGACGTCAATCGCCGCTTTGGCGTCACAGGGGCCGACCGGATGCTCGGACTGGCCCAGTTGAGCTTCGATCTGTCGGTCTACGACCTTTTCGGCGTGTTGGGCCAGGGGGGAACCCTGGTGCTGCCCGATCCGGACCGGCGGGCCGATCCCTCGCATTGGGCCGAACTGATCGCCCGCCACGGGGTGACGCTGTGGAATTCGGTACCAGCGCAGATACAGATGCTGGCCTCCTACCTGGAAAGCGAGCCGCTCTCCCTGCCCTCGCTGCGGCTGGCGCTGCTGTCGGGCGATTGGATTCCCGTCACCCTGCCCGACCAGATCCACCGCCTCATCCCCAATCTGACCCTGATTGGACTGGGCGGCGCCACCGAAGCGGCGATCTGGTCGAACTATCACCCGATCACAACGATCGATCCGACCTGGACCAGCATTCCCTATGGCCTGCCGCTAGCCAACCAGGGCTTCCGGATTTTAGACGAGGCGCTGCGCGATGCCCCGGTCTGGGTGACGGGGTCGCTGTGTATCAGCGGCCATGGCCTCGCCAGCGGCTATTGGAATGATCCGGTGCTGACCGCCGAACGCTTCTTCCGCCACCCCGTCGATGGCCAATTGCTGTACCGCACCGGCGATCTCGGCCGCTACCGGCCGGGCGGGCTGCTCGAATTTCTCGGCCGCGAGGACGGCCAGGTCAAGATCCGCGGCCATCGGGTCGAGGTGGGCGAGGTCGAAGCCGCGCTGCTGACCCATCCCGCCGTAGCGGCGGCAGCGGTTGTGGCAATTGGCGGAGGATGCGCCGAACGCAGCCTGCTCGGCTTCATTGAGCCCGCGCGACGACGGCCCGACGAGACCGAGGCGGAACGGCAGGACTGGCTGCGGCTTACTCCGGTGATACGCCGCTTCGCCGAGGACCAGATGCGCGGGGTCGAACCAGCCCGGCTGGCCGACTATTTCGCCGCCCTGCGTGAGGCGGCGCTGACCACCATGATGGCGGCCTTCATCGCACGCGGGCTGTTCTCCAGCCCCTCTGTCAGCCATGACGCCGAGGAGATCCTGACCAGAACCGGCGTCGCCCCCCACCATCATTGGCTGGCGCGGCGCTGGCTCGGCCTTCTGGCCGAGGCAGGATGGTTGACGTGCGACCCTGCAGACGGAGGTCATGTCCGCCGCCACGCCCCGGTTGACGCGGAAACCGTCGCGATGGCCTGGGCACGGGTGGAACAGGTCGGCGAGAATAACGGGCTGTGTACTCCTGCCTTCGTCGCCTATCACCGCGCCCACGCCGACCGCCTGCACGAATTGCTGTCCGGCGAGCAGACCCCGTTTGAACTGTTGTTCCCCGAAGGCCGTCAGGACGTCGCCCTGGCGCTGTACCGCGACGATATCGTCTCCCGCCATGACAATCAGGCGGTGGCGGCGCTGGTCAACCGCATCGCGGCACGCCATCCGCGGGGCACCCCGCTCCGCTTGATTGAGTTCGGGGCTGGCACCGGCGCCACCACCCAAGCGGTGATCCCGGTGCTGGAAGGATATGACGCAGAGTACCTGTTCACCGATATCACCCCGTTCTTCCTGGCCGAGGCGCGTGACCGGTTCCGCACCCATCCCTGGGTGCGGTTCGGCCGGGTCGATCTCGACGGCGACCTGCCGACCCAGGGGATCGCCCCTCATTCGGCTGATATCGTTCTATGCGCCGGGATGCTCAACAGCACCACCGACAGCGCTGCCGCGCTGGAACGGATCGCCACAACCATCGCCCCAGGCGGCTGGCTGATCCTGACCGAGCCAGTGGCCGACCTGCCGCACATCCTGCTGACCCAGGGCTTCATGATGGAGCCGGCCGATGGCGACCACTCCCGTGGTGGCACCAAGTTCCTCTCGCTCGAACAATGGCGGGAGCGGATCGCCGCCGCCGGGGGCGACCTGTTGCTGGCATTGCCCGAGGACGAATCTCCGCTGGCTGCGTGCGGGATACGGATGCTGGCGGCACGCTTCAAGACCGAGCGCGAGCGGATCAGCGGTACCGAACTGGTCTCGTATCTGGCGGCGCGGCTGCCTGCGCACATGGTGCCAACCTATCTCCAGCCACTCGACCGCCTCCCGTTAACCGGCAATGGCAAGATCGACCGTGCCGCCCTGGCGGGCTGGAGTCCGGCGGCGGCGCTCGATCCAGGCACCGCCGAGGTCGAAGCTGGCGACGAGGACCCGCTGACCGCCAGGCTGTGCGCACTGTGGGCCGAAGCACTGGCGGGGGGCGGCTGGAGCCGAACGACAATGTCTACGACCATGGCGCGGATTCGCTGATCCTGGCTCGTGTCGCCGGACGGCTGCGTGAAGAGGTGGCAGAGGCCCAGGGCTTCGCCTACGACACCCTGCTGCGCCAGATGCTGAACGAGCCGACCGTCGCCGCCCTGGCCCGCGCCTTGCGCTCCCCCACTCCCGAGCAGCGGACCGAGGCGGCGAATTCGGCCGGAGCGGTTGCGGCCACGCCAGCGACAGTCGGAAGCAACGCCCTGCTGCTGCCGTTCGGCGGCGGCGAGGGGATCGCCCGAGTGATGTTCCACGCCGCGCTGGGGACGATGGATTACTTCCAGCATCTCGGCCGGAGCATGGCTGCGCAGGAAATCGGGCCGGTCATCGGGGTCGCTGTCGCCGACAGCGAACGCTATCTGGCGCACGCCCCAGCCGAACTGATTGAACGGGTGGCGGATGACTACGCCGCACGGCTGGTCGAGGCCGGTCATACCCGCTTCCAGTTGGTTGGCTATTGCCTGGGCGGCCTCCTGGCGACCGAGGTCGGCCGCCGACTGCTGGAGCGTGGGCTGGAGGTACGCGACCTGACCCTGGTCGATAGCATTCCGATGTTCATCGACACCGACGAAGAACTGGCGTTCGAAGCCATCTTCGTCCCCAACCTCAACCTTGATCCGGTCGCGGCGGTGTTCGGACCCGAAATTGCCGCCGCCGACGTTTACCGAGCGATCGAGATCCTGATGACCCGCCACGACCGGCGGATTCCAGCCGGGGCGATGGGCAGGCTCGACGGTGATCCTGGACTGGCTGCGGTGGCGGCTGCGGCGCGGCGGCAGGCGGCACGGCCGCAGGAGGAGCGCCTCGCCGCCTATGCCCAGGCGATGACCACTCAGGCCGGGGTGCCGGTCGGGCCGGAACTGGTGCCCGCGCTGTTCCGGGTGTGCAGGCACAGCATGCAGGCCGCCCGGTTCGAGCCACCGCCCTATCTCGGCGACATGACCTATCTGCGTTGCGAGGAACAGCAATCCTTCGGCATCACCGCCGGGGTTGGACATCTGGCGGTGCCGTTCTGGGAGCGGGTCTGCGTCGGCACGTTCAGGGTAATCGACGTGCCCGGCAACCATTTCAGCGTGGTCGAACCACCACATGTCCAGGTGGTGACCGACCATCTCGCCGCCGCGCTGCGGGGACCGTCGTGAGCGGCGGGGCAGAGCATCCGCTGCGAACGCTGCGGCAGCCGGTTCTGGGAACGATCCGACTCGGCACCGGGCTCGGCGGACTGGGGGCCCTGACCAGTCTGGTGCCGTTCATCGGTATCGTCGAGCTGGGGCGGGCGCTGCTGCGGCCAGAGCCCGCCGGGGCGGCCGAACTGCTCACGATCGCCGCCGTGGTGGTGGCCGGGCTGGTCTTCGGCTGGACCTGTACCGGGGGCGGATTGTGGCTGACCCACATCGCCGACCACCGCCTCCAGGCGATCCTGCGGCGGGCGCTGGTGCGCAAACTGGGACAGGTTCCGCTCGGCTGGTATTCCGATCAGACCTCAGGCGCGATCCGCAAGGCGGTGCAGAGCGATCTCGACGACCTGCATCATCTGGTGGCCCATCATTATGTCGAACTGGCTGGGGCAATCCTCCTCCCGGCGGGGGGGCTGGCCTATCTGCTGTGGCTCGACGCCCGGCTGGCCCTGCTGGCGGTGGCGTCGCTGCCAGTCTACCTCGCCGCCTATGCCTGGATGATGCGCGACTTTGGCGACAAGATGAACCAACTCGACGCCAGCTTCGTCCGAGTCAGCGCGGCAATTGTCGAATTCGTCCACGGTATCGCCGTGGTTAAGGCATTCGGCCAGACCGGCCGGGCCCATCAGGGCTATCAACGCGCGGTCCAGGATTTCAGCGAACGTTATGCGGGCTGGGCGCAGCCATTGCTGCGGCTGGAGGCGATCAGTT
The DNA here is from genome assembly GCF_000442515.1 of Magnetospirillum fulvum MGU-K5. Taxonomy (GTDB): domain Bacteria; phylum Pseudomonadota; class Alphaproteobacteria; order Rhodospirillales; family Magnetospirillaceae; genus Phaeospirillum; species Phaeospirillum fulvum_B. The sequence goes on from NZ_AQPH01000095.1 coordinate 6,178, forward strand.
CGATGGCGCTGTCGACCCCGGTGATCCTGCTGGTCAGCCTGGGCGGCGGGGCGGCGATGATCGCCCAGGGCTGGATCGAGCCGATCGACCTGCTGGCCGAGGCGCTGGTGGCGGTCGCTCTGCCGCAGACAATCCTGATTCTAAACCAAAGTCTGACGGCCGAACGCAAGGCGGCAGCGGCAGCGGCGCGGATCGCCGATCTCCTCGCCATCCCGGAACTGCCGCTCTGTTCCACCCCACGCCAGCCGGACGGGGGCGATATCCGGTTCGAGTCGGTATCGTTCCGCTACGACGAGTCGCGGCCAGTGCTGTCGGACGTCACCCTGAGCTGTCGGCCGGGCACCGTCACGGCCCTGGTCGGGCCGTCGGGGGCAGGCAAATCGACCCTCGCCAAGTTGGTGCCGCGCTTTTACGACGTGACGGAGGGCGCGGTGCGGGTCGGCGGTGTCGATGTGCGCGAAATCGCCCCGGACCGCCTGTACCGCCAGGTCGGTTTCGTGTTGCAGGACGCGCAATTGGTCCATGGAACGGTCGCGGACAATCTCCGCCTGGGCCGGCCCGAGGCCAGCGACGCGGAGATGATTGCGGCGGCGCAGGCGGCGCGGATTCACGAGCGTATCCTCGCCCTGCCCCGTGGCTATCAGTCGATGGTGGGAGAGGAGGCAATATTCTCCGGCGGCGAGGCCCAGCGCGTGTCGATCGCCCGCACCCTGCTGGCCGATACCCCGGTGCTGATCCTCGACGAGGCCACCGCTCACGCCGACCCGGAATCCGAGGCGCGAATCCAAGACGCGCTATCGAGGGTAGCGCGCGGCCGCACCGTGCTGGTGATTGCCCACCGGCTGGCCACCATCTGCGGGGCCGACCAGATCGTGGTGCTCGACGCTGGCCGGATCGTCGAACAAGGCAACCACGCCGAGCTGCTGGCGGCGGATGGGCTGTATGCCCGGATGTGGCGCTCGGGCGCCGAGGCTGACGCCGCCGTGATCGGGGAGACGCCGTGATGCTGCGGGATCTATCGAAAATTCTTGGACCAGAGCAGGCCGGAGCATTACGGCGCTATCTGATTTGGCTTGTGACCTACGCGGTGCTGGAAGGGGTCGCAATAGCCCTGCTGGTCCCGGTGTTGATGGCGCTGCTATCGCCCGATCCGGCGCGGGCGACACCGTGGCTGCTGGGCTTGGCCGGGGCGACGGCCGTGTACTGCCTCGCCCGCTACAAGCAGACAATGCAGGGCTTCGCCTTAGCGCTGGTGGTGCTGACCAGCCTGCACCGCCGACTGGGCGACCATGTTGCCACTCTGCCGCTCGGCTGGTTTTCCTCGGAGAAAATCGGCCGGTTGGCTCAGAGCGCCACTGGCGGCACCATGATGGTCACCAACGTATTCGCCCACCTGCTGACTCCGGTGGCAAGCGGAATACTGACCCCAATCACGATCGCGCTGGCGATGCTGCTGTTCGACTGGCGACTGGGATTGGCCACCCTGGCCTGCGGGCCGGTAATCTTCATCGCCCATAATTGGTCGTCGCGCTGGATCGGCCGGACCGAGGAGGCGGTCGATGCCGCCGCCGCCGAGGCGGGAAACCGCGTGGTTGAATTCGCCAAAACTCAGCACGTTCTGCGCGCCTTCGGCAGGACCAGCGCGGGCTATCCCCCGCTCGACGCCGCGATCGCCGCCCAGCAAGCGGCAGGCGGCTCGATGCTGCGCAACACCATTCCGCGCCTGCTGGTCGGCGGGCTGTCGGTCCATCTCGCGTTTCTCGCATTGATCACGACCGGACTCGGGCTGGCGCTGGCCGGGGCAATCGACCCGATCGAACTGGTGGCACTGCTGGCGCTCGCGGCACGCTTCGCCGGGCCGCTGGCCGAGGTCGCGGGACGCAGCGGCCTGCTGCGGATGGCGGCGAACGACCTGCGCAGACTGGCCGAGATCTTCGATCAGCCGCCCCTGCCGCAGCCGACTGCGCCGGTGGCAATCACCAGCCCCGGCACGATCACGTTCGAGCGGGTGACGTTCGGCTACCGCCCGGATGAACCGGTGCTCCGCGACCTGTCCTTCACGGTGCCCGCGCGGACAATGACGGCAATCGTCGGCCACTCGGGCTCGGGCAAGACCACCATCACCCGGCTGATCATGCGCTTCTTCGACGTCGAATCCGGCGTGGTGCGGGTGGGCGGGGCCGACGTGCGCGCCTTGTCGAGCGAGACCTTGATGGCTCACCTCGCTCCGGTGATGCAGGACGTCTATCTGTTTGACGACACGTTAGAGGCGAACATCCGGCTTGGCCGACCCGAGGCCAGCGACGCGGAGGTGCAGGAGGCGGCACGGCTGGCCGGAGTAGAGGAGATCGTCGCCCGGCTACCGCACGGCTGGCAAACTCCGGTCGGCGAGGCTGGCTCGTTGCTGTCGGGCGGAGAGCGACAGCGAGTGGCGGTAGCACGGGCGGTGCTGAAGAACGCCCCGATCGTGCTGCTCGACGAAGCCACCGCAGCGCTCGATCCGGAAAACGAACGCTACGTCCAGGCGACAATCGAACGGCTGCGGCAACGCGCCACCGTACTGGTGATCGCCCATCGCCTGCCGACCATCGCCGCCGCCGACCAGATCTTGGTGATTGAGGACGGAAAGGTCGTCGAGGTGGGGCGCCACCGCGACCTGCTGGCCCGTGCGGGCAGCTACGCAGCGTTCTGGCAGGAACGCAGCCGCGCCCATGGCTGGCGGCTGGTACCAGGAACGGACGCAGCCCCGGACCCCCTTCGCCCCGTCGATGAGGTCCCGGCATGATCGGGGTCGTGGGCGGTTATGGCGATGTCGGCAGGGTCGCGGCACATCATCTGGCCGGGCTGGGGCTGGGCCGGTTGCAGATCGGCGGACGCGACCTCGCGGCAGCGGCGCGGCTGGCGGAGGGCCTGAGCGGGGCCGAGGCGGCCCAAGTGGATGCTGGCGACGAGGCCGAACTCGACCGCTTCGCCGCAAACTGCCGGATCGTGCTGAACTGCGCCGGGCCGGGGCGGATGATCGGCGACCGGGTGGCACGGGCGGCCCGGCGAGCCGGTGCCGATTACGTCGATGTCGGCGGTGACGAGGCGCTGGCGGCCCGGCTCGACCCCACCGCCCTGCGGCGCGAAGGCCGGGTCGCGGTCCTGTCGGCAGGAGTGCAGCCGGGCCTGACCGGCTTGCTGCCGCGCTGGGCGGCGCGGCGCGGTTGGAGCCGGATCGACGGTTTGACCAGTTACTTTGGCCTGCGCGACGTCTTCACCACCGTCGCCGCGCTGGATTATCTCCAAGCGGCAACGGAAGGGGCTGGCCGGTCGGGGCTGGTATGGCGCAACGGCCGCCATCCCGCAGCCACCGTTTGGCAGAGGAACGCAGGGGTGCCGCTGTTCCCGACTCCGTCCACCTCGCTCGCCTACCTGACTCCAGAGGCGGAACGACTGGCACGCTGGCTGCGGCTGGAGCGAGGCACCTGGTATTCGGT
>NZ_AQPH01000096.1 GCF_000442515.1 Magnetospirillum fulvum MGU-K5
ACAGATCCCAATCAAGGCGACGGCGGATTTCGTCCGGCGATTGATCGACCTCCAACACCTGGGGGCCGGCATCGAAATTGGCCCCGCGCGGCTGCATCGGTACATGGACCATCAATTCGTGACCATGGCGACGAGCCTCGGCGGTCAGCCGGGTCAGATCCTCGGCATAGGACATGTAAGACAGGGTCAGCGGACCGGGCAACGCCGAGACCCGTTCGGCGCGGCGGCGATCAACGCCCAGATCGTCGATGATGATCGCGATCATCGGGCGGCCGCCGATCCGCGGCGCGGGTACGGCGTGACGGGTCCATACCGGCGCTCCGGCCGGGGGCAGTTTGGCCGAAGGCGGCGGTGGCGGCACCGGCAGCATCGCGATCACGTCCGAGGCACGGCCGATTTCAAGCGATTCCGACGACCCCGGCTCGGGGCGCGGCGGCGGCGGCTGGATCAGCGGCGGCCCCGAGACATCCGGGGCAGGGCTGTCTTCCTCGCTGGAGAAGGGCGGCAGTGGCGGGGCTTCGATCGCAGGCTGGGGCGGCGGAGGAGGCTGTACCGCTTCAACCGCCGGAGCGGGGGCGGGGCGAGGCGGTGACGGTGGGTTGGACCAGCGGCCGAGCCAGAGCCCCAGCAGCAACCCAAGCGCCAGAACGACGGCCAATGCCGTGACAATCACGCCGGGACGTTCCCACACGGGGCGTTTATACCCCATCAACATCCGTCTGACCTCGCGTCGGCCCACCCGGATCTCCTTTTCGATTGCGGTCGAGCGGCGGTTATAGACCCGACGTGGAGCCGGTCCAAGCCAAGAGACTCGTCTGGGATGACGGCTTCCATCGCTTCAGCAACAGGGCGTTGCTCACCACCGAGACCGAGGACAGCGCCATCGCCGCTCCGGCAATCGCCGGGCTGAGCAATCCCGCCGCCGCCGCAGGCAGGGCGATCAGGTTATAGGCAAAGGCCCAGGCCAGATTCTGACGGATTTTTCGGGCGGTGGCGCGCGAGATCGCCAGAGCCTGGGGCAGCAAAGCGGGATCGCTGCGCATCAGGGTCAGTCCGGCCGCCTGCATCGCCGCATCGCTGCCGCCACCCATCGCGATCCCGATATCGGCGGCGGCCAGGGCGGGGGCGTCGTTGATCCCGTCGCCGACCATCGCCACCACGCCGAATTCGGACTTGAGGCGAGCCAGTTCGGTGACTTTGTCTTCGGGGAGGATACCGGCGCAGACCCGGTCGATGCCAAGCTGACGGGCCACGGCCTGGGCTGCGCGGGGGCTGTCGCCGGTCAGCATCGCCGGAACCAGTCCCATCCGCTTTAATGCCGCCACCGCCGCCGCCGCATTGGGGCGGATCGGGTCGGCCAGCGAGACAAAGCCGATCAGGATTCCCTCCGCCGCAACCCACATCAGGGTGTGGCCCAGTGCCTCTTCCGCCTCGGCTTCCCCGGCCAGCACAGTCACATCGATCCCGCTTTCCGCCATCAGACGGCGGCTGCCGATCACGACCATCCGTTCCGCCACCTGGGCGGTAAGGCCACGGCCGGGCAGGGCCCGAAACGCACTGACCGGCTCCAGCGCCACTCCTTCGGTGGCCGCGGCGGCGACCATCGCCCGCCCCAGCGGATGCTCGCTGCCTTGCTGGGCCGAGGCGATGAGGCGAAGCAGGGCGGTGCGGTCGCCATCGGCGGCGCGGATCACGGCCAGGGCCGGATGCCCCTCGGTCAAGGTGCCGGTCTTGTCGAACGCAATCGCCTTGACCTGATGGGCGCGTTCCAGCGCTTCGGCATCCTTGATCAGGATGCCATGACGGGCGGCCAGTCCGGTACCGACCATCAATCCGGCCGGAGTCGCCAGTCCCAATGCGCAGGGACAGGCGACCACCAGTACCGAAACCGCCGCGACGAAGCCGGTCGTGCTGTCATCGGCCCATCCCCACCAGCCGAGGAAGGTGGCCAGCGCCAGCGCCACCACCACCGGAACGAAGATCGCCGAGACCCGATCGACCAGCGCCTGGACCGGGGCCTTGCTGGCCTGAGCCCCGCGCACCAGCCGGATAATCCGGCCAATCGTCGATTCGGTTCCGACATGGGTGGCGGCGACCCGCAACAATCCCTCGCCATTGACCGATCCGGCGACCACAGTGTCGCCCACGCTGCGTCCGACCGGCAGGCTTTCGCCGGTCACCAGAGATTCGTCTAAGGTGCTGTCACCCGCGCGGATCGTGCCATCGACCGGCACCCGCTCGCCAGGGCGGATCAGCACGGTTTCGCCGATCCCGACCAGGGTGGCGGGTATCTCGATCTCGATCCCGTCGCGCTCGACCCGCGCCGTGGCGGGTTTCAGCCGCATCAGCGCCCGGATCGCTCCGGCAGCGGAATGACGGGCGTGGTTTTCCAGCGCTTTGCCGAGCAGGACCAGGGTGACGACCGCCGCCGAGCCCTCGAAATACAGGGTGCCGTGGTGGGCCTCGCCATTCAGCACCCGATAGGCCGACAGCCCGAACGCCGCCGAGGTTCCCAGCACCACCAACACGTCCATATTGCCCGACCCGCCGCGCAACGAGGCCCAGGCGCCGAAATAGAACCGCCCGCCGATCCCGAACTGGACCAGGGCGGCCAGGATCAATTGCACCCAGGGCGGCACAATCGCGTGTCCGCCCGCCATCTCCAGCCCCATGTCGAGCATCAGCGGCAGGGTCAACAGTGCCGACAGCACCAGCAGGCGGAGATCGTGCCGGGTGCGCGCCGCCCGTTCCGTTTCAGCGCGGTCCAGATCCTCGTCCTCGCCCGACCGGGCCGGATCGGGGGCAAATCCGGCTTTGACGATGGCGGCTTCCAGCGCTTGCGGCGTGACCCGGGCCGGGTCATAGCGGATGTCGGCCCGTTCGGCGGCAAGACTGACCAGGGCCCGCTCGACCCCTTCGACCCGGCCCAGCACCCGTTCCAGCCGCGTCGAGCAGGCGGCGCAGGTCATTCCATTGATGCCGAGCGAAAGATCAGCGGGGCCTTTCGCCGGGGATAAAGGCGATGTCATCGCGTCGGGCCTTGTCGAATTGCGAACACTTCTTAAATGGGGAGGCGTCGGTAAGAAGGTCAAGCCTAAACCTCCGCTCTGCCATTCCGCTGGACCGCACCCTGTCTTTATGGGTAATTTTCAAGCTGGTTCCGATCGTTTTTCCATGGAGAGGTGCCCGCCGTGCATGACCCGTATAACGCTTTCACTCTCGGCGGCGATGTCTATATCGATGGAGCGCGCCAAGGCCCCCTGGCCGGGCTGACGTTCGCGGCCAAGGATGTGTTCGACGTCGCCGGTTATGTCACCGGCGCGGGCAATCCCGACTGGCGCCGTCTGGCCGAACCGGCCCGGCAGACCGCCTGGGCGGTGTCCGCCTTGTTGGAATCCGGTGCCCGTCTGGTCGGCAAGACCCATACCGACGAATTGACTCGCGGCATCTTCGGTGACAATTCGCATTACGGTACCCCGGAAAATCCCCGCGCCCCCGGCCATGTTCCCGGTGGGTCGTCCAGCGGTTCGGCGGTCGCCGTTGCCGGTGGTCTCGCCAACATCGCGCTCGGCACCGATACGGCGGGCTCGACCCGCGTCCCGGCCTCGTTCTGCGGCGTGTACGGGCTGCGGCCGACTCTGGGGGTCATCCCGATGGACGGCGTGTTGGGCCAGTCCAATACCTTCGACACGGTTGGGCTGCTTGCCGCCGATCCCGATCTGTTGGCGCGGATGGGCGAAGTCCTGCTGCGCAAGAAGGTGGGCGACCAGCGCCCGGCCCGGGCCGTCGTGCTGGAAGATACGATGGAGGCGTCCGATCCCGATGTCGCCGCCGCGATCGAGGCGGTGTTGCCCCGCATTGCCGAGGCGGTGGCGCCGGTGGTGCGCGGCACCCGGATTTCGCCGGTGCCGCTGTCGGATTGGATCGAGCCGCAAAACGCCATTCAGGGTCGCGAGGCGTGGGAGACGTTCGGCGATTGGATCAACCGCTCGAACCCCCGCTTTGGCTTTGAAGTGGCTGACAATTTCCTGCGCGGTTCGCGGGTCGCCAACCGCACCCTGTCGGCGGCGCGCGGCTTTCGGCTGCGGGCGCGGCGCTGGGTGCTCGATGCACTGGAAGGCCATGCCGTGCTGGTGCTGCCGACCACCCCGGTCACCGCGCCGCCGGTGCAAAGCCCGCGTTCGGTGATGTGGGATATCCGTTCCCGTATCATCAGCCTGACCGCGATCGCCGGGATGGCTGGATGTCCCCAGATCAGCGTACCGCTGTGTAACGTCAACGGCCGTCCCGTCGGTCTGTCGCTGATCGGGCCGCGTGGTGGCGATGCTTTGCTGCTGGCCGCCGCCCGCCGCATTGGCGCGGCCTCATAAAGGCCGGTCCCAAACCCCGCGAGGGGATGGTGCAGGGCGCGGTCGGACTTCGGTTCGGTCGCGCCTTTTGTTTTTTATAGCCTGTAACCCGATGCGGGCGGCGCGGGTTCGTGATAAAGACGCGCTACATAACGATTGCTAGCGCCCCAGACGGACCGGCCGCCAGCATCGGGCCGCGATGTCCGGTTCCAGACAGATACTGTCACGGTTCCGACGGGTCCGGCTGCCTTGGTATCGGTGCTAATCGGTTGGGGGAGCCGTCGTTTCGCCCCCTTTTCGGGGCTGGACCGGTGGCATTGGCTGGCATGGCGCTTGCTTTTGTAATTTTCGACCTCGATTTCGAGCGGTTTTCAAGGATTTCAGACGGATGTTCGCACCGACCAAGGCTCCCTGGATCAGCCCCGGCGCCGTCATCCATGAGCCCGATGCCCCCGTGGACGAGATGATGGCCTCCTTCGCCCGCAGCATCGCCGATCGGGGCTTTTCCGTGGCCGGGTGCGTTCGCCTCGGTGACGAAACGGTCGATCTTGCCAGCGGATTGCCGATAGGGAGAGACGCCGAAGCGGCCGCAGCCCGATGCTTGCGCGCCGCGATGCGTGACGATGCCGATCTGGCGGTGATCGGCGGCTTCGAGGCTTTCCGTCGTGCGGCCACGTCGCTGACGGCCGAAGTGGGGCAGGGCGTGTCGCAGGGAATGCCGGTGCTGACCACCATTGCCGATGGCAGTGTCCAGCACTGGCACGATTTCGTCGGTACCGGGTGTGCGCTGATTCCTCCGGCGATGCGGGGCTTGTGGCGCTGGTGGGGACCAGAACGGCTCTACCGCGATCTGGCGTTGGGCGTCGCCGCCGACGAAGTGCGCCAGATTGTGATCGGTCCACGCTGGCTGATGGTCGAAGGTCCGGCCGGGGCCGGTCTGGCTTATCTGCCCCGCAACGCCCGCGATCTGATTGGCCGTCTGCCCGAATTTCGCAAGATGAGCCTGAAGCATCTGGCTGAATTTTCCGGCTCGTGGGACCCGCTCGAAATGGCGCTGGGGGTTGCGGCGATCAACGCCCATTACAATCGCTTCGATCTTGCGGGCGAGATGGGCAACGGGGTCCAGACGTTCCGAGACGAAGCCGGGCGGGTGGTGGTGATCGGCGCCTTTCCCGGCCTGTCCGAGATCTTGCCCAATCCCCAGGTGATCGAGACCGATCCCCGCCCCGGTGAATATCCCACCATCGCGATGGACACCCTGTTACCCGGTTGTGCGGCGGCGGTGGTGGCCTCGTCGAGTCTGGTCAACCGCAACCTGCCCCGTATCCTGCGGCTGGCTCAAGGGGCGCGGATCGCCCTGGTCGGGCCGGTGACGCCGCTGACCTCCCGGCTGTACGCCTATGGCCTCGACATCCTGGGCGGTCTGCTGATCCGCGATCCCAAGGGACTGGCCGAGGCGATCCGCGCCGGGGCTCTTCCGCGCGAATTCGGACGCTTTGGCCAGTATCTGCATCTGCGTCGCGCCGACGCCGCCGCAACCCGCCCGCGCCGGATCACCGGCCCCTTGCGCTGATTCACGTTGCATCCCCGCCAAGACGCTTTAGATATGCCCTCGGCTGGAGCCGTGCCCTAGGCTTGCGGCCTTTGTATTCCGTGATTTGATGGGTGGGAGAGGGTGAGCTTCTCCCCAGACACATTCTGTTACGAAGCGACCCAGGATTGGTTGTCGTGCAGATACCTGTCGGTGCAACACTCTCGGTATAGCCCGAGGATTCCGGCCATGACACGTTCTCTGACCAAATTTCTGCTTTGCGGTGTCTGCGTTGCGGTGGCGACGATCGCCCCGGTCGGCACCGCCGACGCCCAGGAACACTGGCGTCCACCGTTCCGCGACCATGAAGTTCGCCACTTTGACCGTCATCACCACGAGATGTGGCGCGGCGGGGTCTGGCGGCACGGGGCCTATTTCGGTCGTAACGGCTGGTGGTGGGTCGCTGGCGGCGCTTGGTATTATTATGACGCGCCGGTCTATCCCTATCCGATGATCGTGTCCGAGTACGCGGTTCCGGCCGCGCCGCCGGTGGTGGTGCAGCCGCCTCCCACCGTGATGGTGCCCTCTGCGCCGCCCCCGGCCCCGCCGCCTCAGCTCCAGCAGCAACAGCAGGTCTGGTATTACTGTGACAATCCCGCCGGGTATTACCCGTATGTCCCCAGTTGCCCGACCCAATTCCGGCCCGTCCCCGCACAGCAGAAGTGACCAGGAGGTCAAACATGCGTCCGATCAAATCGGTGGCTTTTACGATTTCGGCCGTGCTGGCGCTGTCAGGCTGTGCGGCGACTCCGCTCGGCCCCCGGGTCCAGGTCATGCCCGCCGCTAACAAGCCGTTCGAGGTGTTCCGGATGGAGCAGGCGGAGTGCAAGCAATACGCGGCCGATCAGGTCAATGGTCAGTCCGACAGCGCCAATGAGCGGGCGTTGGGCGCGGCCCTGGTCGGGGGCGCGCTGGGGGCGGGATTGGGCGCGGCGGTCGGAGGTGGCCGGGGGGCGGCGATCGGTGCCGCCAGCGGCGGCGTGGTGGGTACCGCAGTCGGAGCCAGCAGTTCGCAGCACCGCCAGGGCGGCATCCAGCAGGAATACGACAACGCCTATTCCCAGTGCATGTATGCCAAGGGTAATCAGGTCGTCCAGCCGGTGCAGACCGTCGTTCATCCGGTGGTGGTCTATCCGCAACCGGCCCAGGTGATCTATGCGCCGCCGCCGGGGGCCTATTATGCGGTTCCGCCCGCTCCCACCTATTATTACGCTCCGCCGCCCGGGGCTGCCGTGGCTGTTCCGCCGCCCGGCACACCCGCGCCGCCGCCCGCTGCCGCCGCTCCACCCTCGGGAACGCCTGCGCCGCAGCCCTAACGAAAACAGGGGATTGAGGCATTGCCCCAATCCCCTGCGGTTCGAATCCGGTGTCTGAGTTAATCAGCGATAGTCGCGCAGGTCCTGCACCATCTGACGGGCGCGGGCAAGCTGGCGTCCGCCCATGCCACGGCCCAGGCTGTCGCGGGCTTCGGCGGCTCCGCGCTGCCCCAGCGTGGCGGCGAGATCGTAAAGAGCATAAGCGCGGATCGGGTCCTTGGCGGAAAAGCCCTGTCCCTTCGCGGTCAGTTCGGCGACCAGCATCGTCGCGGCCGGATGGTTCTGGGCCGAGGCCGCCCGCAGCCAGCCGATCGCCGACGGCAGATCCATCCCCAGTTCGAACCCTTCGGCCAGGGTCTTGCCCAACAGATACTGGGCTTCGGCATGGCCTTCGCTGGCGGCGAGGGTCAGCCAGTGCGCGCCTTCCTCAATGCCGGGACGCAGCAGAACCGCCTTGTCTCCAGCGTCGGTCGGCTTGGTGTTGAACCAGACCGGGCCGAACGGCTTGGTGCGGTCCTTTTCCTTGGTTGACCATTCCTCGGTCTCAGGCACTCGCCATGCGGCGGGGCGGGCCAGCAGCATCCGCCCCAGACGGAAACGCGCCTCGACATCGCCATGAACCAGCGCGGCAAGGCGGTACCATTTCTCGGCATCGGATACAGAGGGGGCGACGCCATTGCCATGCTCATAGGCACCGGCCAGGGCGATCGCCGCCTTCTTGTTGCCGCGTTCAGCCAGTTCGGCGATCCAGCCCGCGCCATCGACGCCGCCCACCGAAATGATCTGGCCCGAAACGAACAGATCGGTCCAGCGCTTGCGGGCGGCAAGGTCTCCCAATTTGGCGGAGCGATACCACCATTGTCCGGCCAGTTCGATGTCCTTGCGGACGCCTTTGCCAGCCTCGCAGGCTTTGGCAGCCTCGGTCGCGGCAATGGCGCTGCCATTGGCGGCGGCAAGGCTGAACCAGGTAAAGGCGGTCTTTTGCGCCTCGGCTCCCCGGCCCTTGCGGGCGGCAAGGCCAAGCTGATATTGCGCGTCGGCATCCCCACGAGACGCGGCGACAGCAAGCCCGCCGCGTCCGCTCTCGGCGGCGGGCGGGGTCTTGCCGGTTTCAGCCAACGCCACCGTGGGAAGCGTGAAGGCGATCAACGCGGCGGCGAAGGCGGCAATCCTCATGAAAGGCGACTTTCCATTGTCTTGGAACGGGGGCGCATGATTCCACTTCCCGGGGACGATGGCAATCGGAGCTTGGCCGCGAAAAGCGTATGGCTAGCCCACAACCCGATTGCGTCCTTCGTCCTTGGCTCGATACAGCGCGGCATCGGCCCGCGACAAGAGACGATCCGGTCCGGTTTCTCCGCTCAGACGATCGGCGACCCCCAGGCTGGCGGATAGTCGGATCGTCGTCGGTTCGGGGTCAACCGGGATATCAACCGCGGCGATGGCACACCGTAAGCGCTCTGCCACATCCAGCGCGCCGGACAGCGGAGTCTGGGGCAGCAGAACGGCGAATTCCTCGCCGCCCAGACGCCCCAGCGAATCGATATCTCGTAATCCCGCGAGCATCGCCTGGGTGGTCAGCTTCAGCGCCCGATCCCCGGCAGCATGGCCATAGCGGTCGTTGATCTGCTTGAAATGGTCAAGGTCGATCATCACCAGCGACATCGGGATGCCATAACGGGAGGAGCGCTCGACTTCCTGGGCGATCACGGCAAAAAAGGCGCGGCGGTTCAACGCTCCGGTCAGGTCGTCGGAGGTCGCCAGTTCCCGCAGGCGGCGTTCCATTTCCTTGCGTTCGGTGATGTCGGTGATGGTGCCGATCCGCCCGCCGCCTCCGGTGCTATCGTCGGACAGCGGCGCAGGATGATCGAGGCGGCTGTGGTCAATGATGACGTCGCGCCGATTCGTGCCGGTCTCGATCGAGGTTTCGAACGGCACCGCAGCCGAGGTTTCCGGCAACAGATCGGCGGCCGGCCGCCCCGTCCATGTCTCATCACGAATCTGGAACAGATCGCGAAAGGCGCGGTTGTGGTGGGTCAACCGCCCTGACGCATCTTCGACCCAGACCGGGATCGGCAATTGTTCGACCAGATTTTCGGAAAAGCGCAAGGCCGAATCAAGCGCGCGGGTGCGTTCGATCACCCG